>NZ_JAGHQV010000390.1:0-687 GCF_017744175.1 Thalassotalea sp. G20_0
TTCAATCTGCAAAGACGGAAAGCTTGACTGGAGTTGATCGCGTAAGGTGGATTGAGATTGTGAAGTGATTGTCTGGTAATGGGGGGCCACCGGACACGCTCTCCCAAGCCAACTTGCGGCCATGGCAATGATGTATGAAAACTCTGTATTGCACGGGGATGGACTTTCCAGACGAGAAAACAGTTCATCTATGTACTTTTCAAGGGCGTTTTTATTATCGTCACCAAAGTACAGATAAGACCTGGCACAGAGCACCATGACTCCCCAGAGAGAGATCGATATATTTTGCTGAGAGAGCTGAGGGTTTTCACTGAGTCGGCAGGCAAAAGAATCGAACGTAGATTTAATCAGTTTCAGCTCAATGGCCTCACCCAGTTTGGCCACGGCCCACAACAGGTTGGTGATCTGCTGAGGAATAAAGTGGTCTTTCTCTTCTTTTGATTCGGCTTTGGTTTTCAAATGGGACAACAGCACGACCACAGTCTCTTTGAGCTTTGCCATCTTCTCCAGTTCCAGCCCGTTGTCCACCAGTTTCGCCACGGCCCACAGCAGATTGGCGACTTCCTGTGGCTTAAAGTGGTCTTTCTCTTCTGTTGATTCGGCTTTGGTTTGCACATGGGGCAGCAGCGCGGCCATGGCCTCTTTGAGCTTCGGTGTCGTCTCCAGTGCCAGCCCGTTGTCCACCAG
>NZ_JAGHQV010000391.1:0-684 GCF_017744175.1 Thalassotalea sp. G20_0
AGCCCCATTAGCGAGAATATCACCAGGGCCAGCAGATAGGCCGGTCCTGTAGTAAACAGCATGCTCTGAATATGGGCGTAGAGATCAACTCTTGAGGTCATGGCGGCCAGGTTAGTGGTATCGGAAACCGGTGACATTTTGTCACCAAAGCAGGCACCGGAGATAACCATTCCGGCTACCAGGGGCGCAGGTATGCCCATGGTGGTCCCGATCCCCATCAGGACAACCCCCATGGTCCCAACCGTTCCCCAGCTGGTACCGGTGGCCAGGGACATCAGGCTACAGAGGAGCAACCCGGCAGGCAGGAAAAGCGCCGGACTGACAAATTCAATGCCGTAGTAAATCAATGTTGCCAGCGTACCACTTTGAATAAACGCGGCAATCAGTACACCAATCAGAATAAAAATATAAATCGCCGTCAGCGCTCCGCTAATCCCGGCATTCATGGCCTTCCGAATGGCACGAAAGTCATAGCCAAGTGTAAAGGCACTGATGGATGCAATCATCAGGGACAACAGAATCAAGCTGTGCAGGCTGGTTTCCAGAATAAAAAGCCCGGCACTAATGACGCCAATGATTGCAGCAAGGGTGATAAAAGCATGGAGAAAACCGGGCTCTTTCCATGACGTTTCTGCCGAAGTCGATACAGCCAAACCAGAACTCCTTTGGATACTGGGCAAATAG
>NZ_JAGHQV010000392.1:0-680 GCF_017744175.1 Thalassotalea sp. G20_0
AACCAGCATAAAGTCGACCCGGCGGTTTAATCCTGACTCCGGATCCAGCCCAGGAATAGGCTGGTTAGCCCCCATGGCTGCTACTAACAGTATCTGATCTTCCGGCACTCCGCTGAAAACAATGACTTTCCTGACCGTTTCGGCCCGTTGTCCGGAAAGCTCCCAGTTTTTCCGGTTGGGTTCCGGGGTATTGTCAAGGTCAGAACCAATGACACCATCGGAGTGTCCGGTAATAATGATTTTAAAGGGCAGTTTTGCCAGAACCGGTGCCAGGGCAATAAGAAAATCTTCATAAAATGGCACCATGTACCTGCTTCCCTGTGGGAACATGGGACCGATTCTGGCCTGAGCCAGTGTCATAAGAATCATCCTGGGCCAGACCCGCAGCTGAATGTCTTTTGCTGTATTGGCCTGTTCTGTCGGCAGTTTGGATAATCCGAGCACAATGGCCGCAAGCCTGTCGGTATTGGCGGAGTTCTGACCGGCAATCTCCATACCCGTCATACCGGAGGGCGTAGGCCGTATCTGTACTGGCAATCCCCGTAATATTGAGTTATCTCCCTTCATCTCAACCGGCGTGTTACTGCTCACACGATTGAAAATCCCCGGATTGGAAAAATAGGTGGCAATGGCTTCCTTTTGCACGGGTGTAGTGGCGGCTACCAGCCAGAGCACCAGGA
>NZ_JAGHQV010000393.1:0-678 GCF_017744175.1 Thalassotalea sp. G20_0
TGATTGACCCTCCACCGGATTGTCCGGAACGGACAGATTTACAGAAACCTCACCCATCACGCTTTCGGCAAACAGTACAATCTGTTCCGGATCGTCCCAGTCAATCACCACGGTGCCGGGGATAATGCGCTGGTCATCTTCTACCAGCATCTCAATACGGGTCATATTGCCGGTCCATTTTGCCCGGGAGCGTTCCCCCACCAGTTCGATCAGCAGCCCGCTTTCCAGAATCATATGGACAATATCCTGAGTGATGGAGGGGCGGTGGGTCACATAATCTGGAATGCCTGCCGGGTCCAGGGTGATGTCCCGATCCGTGATCAGAATGTCTTTCCATTCGCTAGCCAATGGGTTCATGGCGCAGCCTGCCAGATTTGATTCTGAACATACTGAGGCGAAATAGGTTCAGTGGTTTGGATGTTCACGGTGGTGTTGCTGTTGGAGTTGTCCGCTATGGATTTACTGATCTGACTGGTGACGCCTCCGGCGGGCACCTCACTGGTGAGCCCTTCGTTTCGGTAGGAGAGATCGGTGGTCATATCTGCGGAATCGGTTCCGATATTTACCCCGGGGATCATGTTCAGTTTGTCGATCACCCAATCCACTATTCCGCCTAAAGATTTGAACCAGTTGACGATGCTTCCCAGGGTAGCCATCAAAAACTGTCCGGCGCTGCTC
>NZ_JAGHQV010000394.1:0-677 GCF_017744175.1 Thalassotalea sp. G20_0
CTACCTTTAACGATCAAATGAATTTCTGTCGAAATTCATCGCCATACACATTAGCTATGATTGTTTCCAATCAAAACTTGAGAGTGTCTCAGCAAGAATTCAATCAACCAATTTAAATTAATTAAATCGATGGATTTCATTCAGCTTAATTTGGATTCCACATTGTTAAAGAACATTCTTTCATTAAGAAAGAAGAGCAAAATATGCTTAATGAATCAGTTTTCTACTATCTCTTACAAGACGAGAAATTGGTGGAGCTATGCGGGATCGAACCGCAGACCTCCTGCGTGCAAAGCAGGCGCTCTCCCAGCTGAGCTATAGCCCCCTATTTTTTCCGTTGAACCAGGCTTTCATTTCTTGAAAGCTTGGTGGGTCTGGGCAGATTCGAACTGCCGACCTCACCCTTATCAGGGGTGCGCTCTAACCGACTGAGCTACAGACCCGGTATCTGAATCAAGATAACGGATTCATTAAACACACTTTTAAAGAACTTCACAGCCTCAGAATAAGGCTGCTTTAACAAGTTATAAAATTGCCAATGCAATTTTAAATCAAACAATTCGTGTGAACGCTTATGGACGTCGGTTTTCGTTTAAGGAGGTGATCCAGCCCCAGGTTCCCCTAGGGCTACCTTGTTACGACTTCACCCCAGTCATGAATCACTCCGTGGTAATCGT
>NZ_JAGHQV010000395.1:0-676 GCF_017744175.1 Thalassotalea sp. G20_0
CTGCCCGGTTTCATCATCAATGTAGCTTTGACCAATAGAGAGGAGCCTGGGATTGATATGTGTGAAATCATACAAATGACCAATCAGACAGAGTTGGTCAACTAACAGACGAAACTGTCCTTTCCTTTCAACCGGTGGCTCTGAACTAAGCACTTTTAAAAATCCGCCAG
The DNA here is from genome assembly GCF_017744175.1 of Thalassotalea sp. G20_0. Classification (NCBI taxonomy): domain Bacteria; kingdom Pseudomonadati; phylum Pseudomonadota; class Gammaproteobacteria; order Alteromonadales; family Colwelliaceae; genus Thalassotalea; species Thalassotalea sp. G20_0. Next base: position 171 of record NZ_JAGHQV010000395.1, read on the forward strand.
AATCCAAAAGCAGGCTGCCGTAGGTATTAATATCCTGACCTGTTCCGGTTTTCATGAAAGTATTTAGCCACCAATCATAGTCTGCCAGGCGAAGGTTAATCTCATTCTGTAAGCCTGTTCTTACCACTGGTGACAACAGCAGCTCTGGTTGGCCAGGACGGGTAAAAGCAAAAATTTGAGGATCGGTTGCAGTATCTGGGACAGATTCTTCAGGGAACTCATCGACAGCATCCAATAAACTTTCGATGCATTCGGCTTTCTCATCATACTGTTCCATTGATTCGCAAGCTTGCTCCACACTTTCTTCCAGCAACCCCAAAAGCAGTCGGGCAAGATACCCTCCTTGCTGTAACTCCTCCAGCATCGATGTACGTTTGCCTTTATAGTAGAACTCTGCCAAAAGCACTTTAGCGGCTTTAATATAGGCGGCGTTTTGTGCATACCCATTTCGCTTATGTAGTTTGACACTCCCCGAATGAACATAGGGGTCAGAGTCATAGTATGGT
>NZ_JAGHQV010000396.1:0-675 GCF_017744175.1 Thalassotalea sp. G20_0
CTGTTGAGTTAACAGGCATCAGGAAGGCCAGCCATGTATTAGGGCTGGCGAAGCCTTCCCATGCTATGCACGGGAAGGGGGTTGCACTGCTTGTGCTGTTCTTACCACCAGGTTTCTGCCTGAACACCGAAGGTGAAGCCGTCAGTGTCGTTTGCAAATGAAGCGCCACCAATCTGCCCCTTGGAATCATCGTTCCACTTGGCGTAGGTACCGAATACACGAATAACAGGACGAGCCCAGTAGCCACGGCCAGCAGACCACTGTTGGGCTATGGTCATTTTGGCTAATTTAGAGTCGTCACCATTGTCAAAAGCATTTTCAACCTGATCATATCCGACTTCCAGAGCAGTACTCATGATGTCGTTCCAGAAGTAAATCGGACGGGCTCCAACACTGATCCAAGTCTGGTCGTCTTTATTGCTGTCTTTAAATGACAGCTTGTTGTAGCTCGCGATGTATTGCATTTCTACATTATCACCAAGAGTTACATAACCATGATCCATAATCCGGTAGAAATCCTGGCCATCAAGATTGTCGGTTGCAAGCTCTGAAACACCCTGGCCATTGGTTCCGATACCACTGGCTGTCATCGCATCTGTAGCGTACTGAACAACAAATTTGTTAAAGCCACCGAAGAAATTGCTCTGGGTATGTTCCAGAGTGACCATGTAGCCG
>NZ_JAGHQV010000397.1:0-674 GCF_017744175.1 Thalassotalea sp. G20_0
GAATAAATTGGTCTTTTTGTGCATTAACGTAGGGCAACAACGCCGCCACGGCCTCTTTGAATTCTGGTGTCTGCTCCTGGCCGTTGTCCATCAGTTTTGCCATGGCCCACATCATGTTGGCGATTTTCTGGGCATTAAATTGGTTTTTCTGTGCGTTCACGCGGGACAACAGCGCGGCCACGGCCTCTTTGAACTCTGGTGTCCGCTTCTGGCCGCTATCCACCAGTTTCGCCATGGCCCAAAGCAGGTTGGCGATAGCCTGAGGAATAAATTGGTCTTTCTGTACGTTTACGTGGGGCAACAACACGACCACAGACTCTTTGAGCTCTGCTGTGCGCTCCAGCCCCTTGTCCACCAGTTTCGCCATGGCCCACAGCAGGTTGGCAATATGCTGAGGAATAAATTGGTCTTTCTGTGCGTTCACGTGGGGCAACAACACGGCCACGGCCTCGTTGAGCCCTGGTGTTAGTTCCTGCCCGTTGTCCACCAGTTTCGCCATGGCCCACAGCAGGTTAGCGATTTCCTGAGCACCAATATCACTGGCTTCAGGTTTTTGGTTGCACTTGAATATTATTGCATCCAGTAGCGTCGATAATAAGGCAGCTTGAGTACGCTTAACACGCTCATCCATGGGCTTATGAGGGGTAAAAACACCCGCTGAAGTAAATGAGTGC
>NZ_JAGHQV010000398.1:0-673 GCF_017744175.1 Thalassotalea sp. G20_0
TATCGTCAGAGTCAGTCCCATGTTCGGTCAGTACATGGTACACAGGGCTGCCTGGCCGGGTGGGTTTTCCAGTGTTCGCCACGGAGTTGCTGCCTGTTGCTATACCGTCCTGCCCGTCCGCCAACGGTTGACCATGGTTATCGTCAGAGTCAGTCCCATGTTCGGTCAGTACATGGTACACAGGGCTGCCTGGTCGGGTGGGTTTTCCAGTGTTTGCCACAGAGTTGCTGCCTGTTGCCATACCGGGCTGACCGTCCGCCACCGGTTTACCAAGGTTATCGATGGATTCATACTCGGTCAGTTCTAAGTACACAGGGATGTCAGGGGGGGCGGGTTCTTTTTTATTACCCATCGGGGGATTGCTGCCCCCTGTTGCCTTGTTCCCTTGTCTGAATGTTAACGTTTGGTAATGGCTTGGTGGAGCAGGCAGCGGTCTCGTGTTCCTCGGCCTGAACGACAACGGTTGGTAATGATCCCGACGAGGAGCAGGCAGCGGTCTCTGGTTCCTCGGCCTGAACGACAACGGTTGGTAATGATTCCGGGGAGAAGTAGGCAGCTGTCCTTCAGCACGGGGGCGGCCGCTGGGTGGGGGCGGCATGGGTTCCGCGCGGTTACGACCAGCATTAGTCGATGACCTTTGGCTGTAATAGCGGTAGGCGATCACACCGACCAG
>NZ_JAGHQV010000399.1:0-673 GCF_017744175.1 Thalassotalea sp. G20_0
TGCTTTTGCGGCCAGCAGGCGGCGAGCTTGGGAATTGACCCTGAATAACTTGCTCTTTTTGCCACGGAGACACGGAGTCACGGAGGAAAAGATTTTTTCTATTCTCCGTGACTCCGTGTCTCCGTGGCAAAATTTTTTCTTGACTGGGTTAGCACCGAAAATGTGGAAGTTATTTCAGGTCAGTCCCTTAACAAGTCTCAGACAAATCCGGAACTTATTCCGAGACAATTCCTGGTTGGGAGCATTAAAAAGAATACCTCGGGAAACCAGTTCGATGGTACTATTTACCCCTATGATGCAGCTATGCAGGAACTGTCGTTTAATACAAAACTGCCTTAATACTCAAGGAAATGGAATAGAGGGGCGGTAGCGTGAGTGCGGTTCAGGAAGCTGTTTTATCATTTTTTGATTGGGCGACTAATAATGGTGTGCCTTTGAGATAAGACAAGACAGAGTTGGCTTCAGCAACCGACAACACAACAGGAAGTTTTTTTGGTCGTTTTGCTTTTAGCCAGTCATTGATCGTTAAACTGTCGCGCCCGAGCACTTGCTTGTACAAAAAGACCAGGGCACTCAATGCCTGCTGCTGAGTACTGACAGCAACGTGTTTTTTCATTACCAGATGAGTGAGAAAATCACGGACATCATCACCAGTCAGTAAATCGGGGTGGCG
>NZ_JAGHQV010000039.1:0-51937 GCF_017744175.1 Thalassotalea sp. G20_0
CGATTAAGTTTCTTTTTGATAACCACATGACCTTTGGCATCAACACCATGTAGCTGGAAACTCTTTTTGCTCAGATCAATTCCGAGAAAAGCAACCTGGCCTTTTTGATTAGTTCCTGATTTGTTAATCTTTCCCATGGATGGTTCGCTCCGTTTCTTATTTTGAATGATGTCCTACCAAACTCATTCTATTTTGGCTCATTTGAAGCCGTTTTGGGAGCGGGGCGGACCATTCCATTAGGTCTTGATTCTTGACGCCGCTTAATCCTGTTCTACTTTTAGAGTTCCTTGATTATAAGCTGGGGGCATAAGAAGTGAGCAGGCCATTGAGAATCGAGTACGCAGCTGCGCTGTACCATGTGACTTCCCGGGGGAATGAACGTAAGGCTATTTAGCGAGAAGAGTCTGACTTCTATCTGTTCCTTGATACGCTGGCCGAGGTTTGTGACCGCTTTAACTGGGTGATTCATTCCTGGTGTTTGATGACCAACCATTATCATTTGGTGCTGGAAACGCCAGACGGTAATTTGTCGGCGGGTATGCGACAGTTGAATGGTGTTTATACCACACGCTTTAATCGTCGCTATGGCCGTGTTGGGCATTTGTTTCAGGGGCGCTATAAAGCGATCCTTGTTGATAAATCGGCGTACCTTCTGGAGTTAAGCCGCTATGTGGTGCTCAATCCGGTTCGGGCCCGTATGGTGGATCACCCCGCTGACTGGTTGTGGAGCAGTTATCGATATACCCTCGGTGAGCTGCCTTCGCCAGAGTGGTTGGCGACAGATGCGATGTTGCTGTTGTTTTCAGATGTTCGGGAGCGAGCCTGTGAACGTTTTGTTGCTTTTGTACTGGCCGGTGTGGGTATTAATATCTGGGTGCATCTCAAACAGCAGATCTATCTGGGTGATGATCAGTTTGTTTCAAATCAGCAGCAATATATTGAAAAACCGGTGAAAGGTAAGGCGCTCTCTGAAGTACCCCATAAGCAACGGCGCAAACCAGCTCAAGCGCTAGAATTTTACCTGGCGAGTTATGATTCCATCGAGGCTGCGGTTTGCGCGGTTTTTGCTTCCGGCGGTTATACTTAAAAGGCTATTGCTGATTTTTTTGGCCTGCATTATTCGTAAGCAAGATGATTGCCCGGAAGGTGTAAGATTTAACTCAGTATAAGGTGCGGATATTTGATGACGTTTCCGTAAATGCCAGTTTGAAACGAGCCAAACGCTTGCCTCATCTTTCCACAATTATCACATGGTGCCTACAAACCGGGGTCGCACAAACCGGAGTCGGGTCTTTCATTATGCATAACCACCGTCGTTTTCATGAAATACCTGTGTGCGCGGTGAGGATACTTGTGGGTGGGCGTGATGGGTTGTGAGGTTTGAGGGACATAGTTGCTTGTTATTTTTTTGCGGACTATTATGAATACACCATAATTCTCAAAAAAGGTGTATTTATGTCCTCCCATGCAAGAACTAATATCGTCATTGATCAGGATTTGATGCGTGAAGCCCTCGAGCTTTCAGGCCTTGGCTCGCGGCGTGAGCTTGTGAACTATGCCTTACAGGAGCTGGTGCGCAGAGAAAAGCAGAAACAAATCCTGTCGTTAAAAGGGAAGGTCGCCTGGGTTGGGAATCTTGATGATATGAGAGAAACCCGCTGAATGGATATTTTGGTTGATACCAGTGTCTGGGGTGATTTTTTCAATGATGTTGAAAACCCGCAAGTGCACTATCTTGTGAAGTTGTTACAAGAAGGTCGGGTTGCCACCTGTCCGGTGATACTTATGGAAGTGCTCCAGGGTATTCGGGCAGACGATGAATGCAAAAAAACGGAAAGTTATCTTTCGCCACTTGCCAGTTACTCGATATCATATCAGCTGTTTATTGATTCTGCCATGCTGTATAGAAGTGCCAGAAAGAGAGGTATTACTGTTCGTAAAAGTGTGGATTGTCTTATTGCTGTCACCGCGATTCATTATACTCTCCCTCTCTTGCACAGAGATCGCGATTTTGATGCTATTGAAAAGTGCTCAAAGCTGATTTGTGTCAACGCGAGTCAGTATTAAAATTCTTCGACACCACACCATACAGAATCTTAAAAAATCAATGACCGGCTGAAAGCAGAAAACCGTTCTTAAACAAATTGCATCGGAAGGTTTATCGCCCATGGGGTGCTTATGACTCCATCGAAACTCTGTGACTCCGTGCCTCCGTGGCAAATAACCTCTATGAATTTAATACCTGTCATTATGTCGGGCGGCTCCGGCAGTCGCCTCTGGCCCCAGTCCCGTTCTTTATACCCAAAACAGTTTCTGCCGCTGGTTAATGAGCAAACCATGTTGCAGAACACCGTCTCCCGATTAGATGGCCTGGATTCGGTTTCTGCTCCTTTGGTCATTGCCAATGAAGAACACCGCTTCCTGGTGGCAGAGCAAATCCGCCAGATGGGTCGGCAGGCTGCAGGCATTATTCTTGAACCTGTCGGTAAAAACACGGCACCGGCAGTGGCTCTGGCGGCCCTGAAAGCTCAATCCCTGTCTGAAGAAAAAGACCCATTACTGCTGGTATTGGCGGCAGACCATGTGATTCAGAATGTTCAGGCATTTCATCAGGCTATTGAAGCTGCATTACCGGCGGCAAGAGATGGCAAGCTGGTGACCTTTGGGATTGTGCCTACTCATCCGGAAACGGGCTACGGGTATATAAAAGCCTCTGTTAGCCACGGAGAGCCGATGAATGTTCCCGACAACATCGGCACTTCCGCCATCCCTGGCGGTCGCACGGAGGCACGGAGAAAAGAAGAAAAGCTTTTAAAAGAAAACTCCGTGTCTCCGTGTCTCCGTGGCCAACAATCGTCTTGTATGCCTGTTGAGCAATTTGTTGAAAAGCCCGATCTGGAAACCGCTCAGGGTTATCTGGCCTCAGGTGACTATTATTGGAACTCCGGCATGTTCCTGTTTAAGGCCTCCCGCTACATGGAAGAGCTGAACAAGTTCCGCCCCGATATTCTGCAAGCCTGTGAAAAGGCGATGGCAGTTGAGAGCACTGATCTGGATTTTGTTCGATTGGATGAAGCCGCATTTCATACTTGCCCGGATGAATCTATCGATTATGCCGTGATGGAAAAAACCACTGACTCCGTTGTCGTTCCTCTTGATGCGGGTTGGACCGATGTAGGCTCCTGGACATCGTTGGCAGATATCTGTGAAAAAGATGAGTCCGGTAACGCTTTTCAGGGTGACGTTCTGTTGCAGGATACCCGCAACACCTATGTGCGCAGTGAGAAAAAACTGATTGCTACCGTGGGTGTTGAGGATCTGATCATCACCGAAAGCGATGATGCCATTCTGGTGGCCCATAAGGATCGGGTGCAGGATGTTAAAAAGATCGTTGACCGACTGAAGGCAGAAAACCGGATTGAGGCAAAACTGCATCGGAAAGTTTACCGCCCCTGGGGGGCTTATGACTCCATCGATATGGGCGACCGCTTCCAGGTTAAGCGCATTACCGTTAAGCCGGGGGCACAGCTCTCTTTGCAGATGCACCATCACCGTGCCGAACACTGGATTGTGGTCAAAGGTACCGCTTTGGTCACCAATGGTGATCAGGAAATTCTGCTGACCGAAAACCAGTCCACCTATATCCCCATTGGCGTGGTGCATCGGCTGGAAAACCCGGGCAAGTTTGACCTTGAGCTGATAGAGGTACAGAGCGGGGGGTATCTGGGTGAGGATGATATTGTCCGGTTTGAGGATTCCTACGGTAGGGCGTGATTGTCGCTTATACAAGATAACCATTCCCGGGAAACATGACCTCCACAGGAAAAACTGTTTCCAATTCCCAGCTCAAAACTCCCAGGGATTGAACAGTTTTGCCCCTGACTGTTCAAAGTCCCTGATGTTCCTGGTAACAACGGTCATTTGATGCATGATAGCGGTGGCGGCAATCATTGCGTCCCGCTCAGACTTCGGGCTTGGGATATGCAGCCGGTCACAGGTCAGGGCAATCGGGGTACCCAGTACCAAAATGCGCCTCTCAAAGGCGGGAAGCATTCATCAGTCCACTTATATTCCTGTTGGAGCGGTGCATCGACTGGAGAACCCGGGGAAATTTGACCTTGAATTGATCGAAGTGCAAAGTGGCGGGTATCTTGGTGAAGATGATATTGTACGTTTTGAGGATACCTGCGGAAGAGTTTGAGGTGATTTCATTGCATGAGTAACCCTCAGCTTAGTCATTGCCCTTAATGGTGGTCAGGGTTTGAAATCGGCATCGACCACCTCTTTTTCCTCAAGAATGTTATGAAGATCCAGTTCGGCTATCCGGCCACTGCGTATCAGTTCTGCCTGTTGCTGAGTCCAGCTGTAAAAGTCTGTCTGGTATAAATCCTTCATGGGGTGGGCTCTATTTTTTCTTGCAACTGGCTGCTGCGCTATCTTACTGTTGTTAAAGAAAGTATTTGCTCTGTGATTGATTAGCTGCAGAATTGGCATATTTTAGACATTTTCCAGCATAGCATGGTTCCATTATTTGTTAAGGAGTTGGGTATTGACTTTCACCTGGATCGACTGGCTGATCGCCGGTATTGTTATCATCTCTGCGCTTATCAGTTTAAAACGCGGTTTTTTTAAAGAGGTTCTCTCCCTGTTGACCTGGCTTGCCGCTATTTTTGTTGCCTGGTCGTTTGGTGGTGCCCTGTCAGAGCGATTGACTGATTACATAGCCACTCCATCCGTTCGGGTAATGGCAGCCTGTGCCTTGCTGTTTGTGGCAACACTGATGGTGGGTGCGCTGGTTAATCGTATTATTGCTGAACTGGTTCAGGCGACGGGGCTGTCGGGTACTGACCGTATTCTGGGCATGGCGTTTGGTGGTTTGCGAGGCTGTTTGCTGGTGACGATTCTCGTTGGCCTGCTGACGCTGGCTCCCCTGGAGCAGGATCAGGCCTGGCAGCAGTCGGTGCTTTTACCCCATTTTATGCTGCTGGCTGACTGGTCCAAGCAGACGGTTGTTGATGTTATGGGGCCGTTGATGCAAAGCTGACGCCAGGAGGCTGTCCGAGAATAGACTACCCTACGCGGCAACTGCTCCTGCGTTGCTCTAGCTCCTGCATCCATGCAGTCGTGCGGTTGCGATAAATTGGTCTAAAAATTCTTGCTTCTTCGTCAAATAGCCCCGCTATTCTCCTCAGAATCAGAAATTTTTATCCTCAATTTTCTGCCATCCTCGCTACGGGCGCTATTCTCGGTCAGCCTCCTGGCTGATGGTTTTTACATGAGAATAAGTCAGTATCTTCTCATCGGCAGTGACCAGTGGTGCGGCTAATGATCTGGATAGCGCGACAATAATCCGGTCTGCCGGGTCTTTATGGAACTGGCCAGGTAATCGAGTGGATTCAATGGCCACCTTATTGCTTAAGGGTTCGAAATGCAGTGAATCCACTTGCTGCGCAAATCCCAGCCAGGAGTCCAGGTCCATGGTCAGATTCAGACGACCTCTGTTGACCAGCATGGCGATCTCCCAGCTGGTGATGGTGGATACTATCAGGCAACCGTTGTTTTTCTGTTCCTGTTCAATGGCATTGCGTGCGGCTGTACTGAGTTTATGGCAGCCGGACAGCCACCAGATCAGGATATGGGTGTCAAGGACAATCAATGGTTGGCCTCCCAGTCTTCATCGGCAACGGGGGCGGTTGGGTCATCATAGAAAAGTACCGATCCTTGCAGGGTTTCCATGGGTGTTTTTGATGCCCTGTTGCATGGCTCTGAGATTCCTGAATAAGAGCTGTCATTAACTTCGGCAAAGGTATCGGTAATGCTCTTATCGTAAGCTACCTTCCCCTTTAATAAACCATGCCCCTTGTTATCTCCAGCTGTTGTATAAGGCACCAGCCGCATGACCGGCTTTTTACGCTGGGTAATGATAATGTCGGCATTTTCTTCCAGAGCCAGGCGCACTAATTCCGAGAGCCTGGTTTTCGCTTCATGCATACCAACGGTTACCTGGTTTGATTCTTTCGTCATGGTGAGTATTTCTAGCTAATTAAACTAGTTTAAACATAGTTACTTGACCCGTATTGTGCAAAAACTTTTTCGCAGTTTGCTGATCTTAAGGTAAGTTGTGGTTTTCGTAATCCACTGATTTAGCGTATTATCTCAGGCTCTCCGTTATCAGGGATAAACGGGTTTAAAGTGATTGAACAGGCAATTTTAATCATTAGTTCCGATAACGATATTAGCTGATCAATCCTGAGGATGAGTGCATGTGTGGAATTGTCGGTATTTCGGCAACGGTGAATGTTAACCAGCTGTTGTTCGATGCGCTGACTGTGCTGCAACACAGGGGGCAGGACGCTGCGGGGATGGTGACTCTTGATGAAGCTCGCTTTTTCCTGCGTAAAGATAACGGGCTGGTGAAGGATGTATTTCGTACCCGTCATATGAAGCGGCTTAACGGCTGCTCCGGCCTTGGGCATGTTCGATACCCGACGGCGGGCACTTCCAGTTCAGCAGAAGCCCAGCCATTTTATGTTAACTCGCCTTATGGCATCGCTTTAGCCCATAACGGCAATCTGACCAATGCGGATGATATCAAACAGTCGTTGTTTGAAAGTGACCTCCGCCACATTAATACCCACTCCGACTCTGAAATCCTGCTGAATGTTTTTGCCCATGAACTGGCAAAAGAGGGTAAGCATAAACCGCTGGCAGAAGATATTTTTAACGCAGTAACCGGTGTTTACCAGCGCTGTGAAGGTGGCTTTGCTGTAGTGGCCCTGATTAATGGTCATGGCATGGTCGGTTTCCGGGACCCCCATGGCATTCGGCCGCTGGTCTATGGTAAGCGGGAAACCGGGAACGGTACTGAGTATATGCTGGCCTCAGAATCGGTGGCCCTTGATGCCCTCGACTTTGAGCTGGTGGGGGATGTTGCTCCGGGGGAAGCCATTTATATTGATGAGCAGCGTCAGCTCCATACTTTCCAGTGTGTGCCCGGTAAACTCACTCCCTGCATGTTTGAGTACGTGTATCTGGCCCGCCCGGATTCCAGCCTGGATGGTATTTTTGTCTATCAGTCCCGCCTGCGTATGGGGCAGACGCTGGCCAATAAAATCCTCCGGGACTGGCCTGATCATGATATTGATGTGGTGATGCCCATTCCGGATACCAGTCGAAACTCTGCCCTGGAGATGGCGACTCGCCTGGGCCTGCCTTATCGGGAAGGTTTTGTTAAGAATCGTTATATTGGCCGGACCTTTATTATGCCCGGTCAGGCCATTCGCAAGAAGTCTGTGCGGCAGAAGCTGAATGCCATTCATCAGGAGTTTGCCGGTAAGAATGTGCTGCTGGTGGATGATTCCATTGTCCGTGGCACCACCTGTGAGCAGATTATTGAGATGGCCAGGGATGCCGGGGCCAAAAAGGTGTATTTCTGTTCAGCGGCTCCTGCCATTCGTTATCCCAATGTATACGGCATTGATATGCCAACCCGGGAAGAACTGATTGCCCATGGTCGTACGGATCAGGAGGTTTGTGAACTGATCGGTGCCGATAAGCTGATTTTCCAGGATCTGGATGATCTGAAGAAGGCGGTATCTTCTCTCAACCAGGCCATTGACGATTTCGATTGCTCCGTGTTTGATGGTCGTTATGTGGCCGGTAATATTGATGATGATTATCTGGAGCAGCTGGCTTCCAGCCGGAATGATGATAGTCGTCAGGCTGAGAGTGATATTATTGATCTTCATAACGAAGGGGAGCTCTGACTTGTTATGCTTATCTCCCGGGGTTGTTCTAAAGCCTTGGAGGACTCGTTCCCATGCTCTGCGTGGGAATGCATAGTGCGTGGGATCAGCGGTGTATATCTTGCGGGTGAAAGACCCGCTATGGAAGAAGAACCAGTTTTACCGGCTGGGAACTTAACCTGCCGGATTTCGTGCGGTGGTTGCCTTGGTAACCATACGGGTATTAGCGGATTCTATAAATAGCGTTACCCCACCCATTGTGTTGACAATAACGATCAGTTGAATCAACTCTATATAAATGATTTTGGTAACTTCCATTTGCCAATTTTCCTAAATCTGCTTTTGCCATGATGCATCAAAAGTGTGATTCGCTGTTAGCATTCGATCTAGACGAAGTATGCTGTCATAATCTCGAAAAACTTTATCATGTCAAGGATGGTATTGTACCTTCTGACACAAGAATGAGGGAAGTTGTTGATCCTGCCGAGTATAAGACATCCTTCAAGAAACTACTCAATATTGTTCAGCGTAATGGTGCCCTGAAAGGTTTTCAATTTAAATGCGGCAAGCTAAAAGACCATTATCTCCTTCCTGTTGATGGTACCGGTCTTTTTTATTCAGGAACCTGTCGTTGTAATGACTGTTGCATCATGAATGAAGGCAAAAAGAATGAAGCTTATTATCACAATATTATGGGTGGGTGTATTGTCCACCCAAACCAGAAAACGGTGCTTCCTTTAGCACCCGAAGCCATTTGCAAACAAGATGGCACGGGAAAAATGATTGTGAAAAAGCGGCTATGCGACGTTTTTTGGCTCAGGCAAAACACGTCCATCAGCAACTACATCTGGTCATTCTTCTTGACGGCTTATACGCTGATAACCCCACCGTTGCTCTGATCAAGAAGTATGGCTGGCACTATATGATCGTTGCAAAAGATGGTAACCATGAGTCGCTTATTGAGACCATGAATGAGCTTTATGATCAGGGTGAAGTTAAGCACCATACCATCGTTGATAAAGAGAAAAATACAACTCATAGATTTCGTTATGCTAACAATGTAACCCTAAATTTCAAAAAGCTTTAAATAAACCAGCAAAGCCAACACGAAAGCGATTATGGAAAAAATACCCAGTTTGTTTCTTACCTTGATGATTGGTAGTTGGGATGCTTTGTTTAAAGCAATTGCGCACGGATCCAAAGCCCAGAAACTGGAATTTGATACTTCATAACATTAAAAGATAGCCAAGGTTTCAGGGTTAGAGATAGAGGTTTTCCTCCAGCTAAAGTAGCTGAAGGCTTTCTTTTTCTGGGAATATTATGAGTGCTTCTATGTATCTGCTATAGAAATTGTCGTGTGTAATCATCGGGAGTGGCTGCCTCAAAACCCAGCGAATTAATTATGTCAAACGTGCAGGCAAGGTTCGCAGCTGAAAATATTGACAGTCTGGCCATGAAAACAACAGAACTGACTATTGAGGCGATTCGCAATAAGCCTATCCTGAGTGATGTACTGATTTAAAAAGGGATATAGCACTTAGCGAGTAATAGAAAAATCATATAGAAAGGGGTTAAAGTTGAATAGTGTTGGAAACAAAGGCGATATTCGTCCCAAAACTGATAGCTCTTCGTCAACAAAAACCAGTTTCAAATCTAATAGCTATAGTTGGTCAGCTTCAACAATAAAGTTTGACACCCAGCCGGTAACGGCTTTTGGCCATCGGACAGTCTGCGAATCGACCAGCAAGCTGCTGTCTCCTCACCCCAGAGAGTCTGAGCGACAAGAGCTACTTCGGGTCGCTGAGAGTGGGCACCTGGCGTTTCGGCGAATTGAAGTGCATGTAGAAGAAGATTACTTCACTACCAAACGTGCACCAAGACCTTTCAGTCTGGCTCTGCCGGGGGAGATGATACCCGTCAAGCCAGTGCCAGAAGCGTTAGGCAGGTACATAGTAGGTATCAGCGATCCGCAATGCCTGTTCGTCTACAAACGTGATCCACGGACTGAGCGTTTGCTGGAGGAGTCAGACATGACTCCTGATACACTGCCAAAAAAACTACTATCAGATCTGCAGTTATTGCACGACAAACGTCGCGAGAATGCCAATCGAGTCAACTGGAGACTCTATCCTGATTGTTTCACCTCTGGACACCTTCGAGAAGATGGGACGTTCAGTTTACCTAAATTGAAAAACGGCGAATATAATCCCATATATGATTTCCCGGAACTGGTGCTCATTAACTACAGCAAGAAAGACATCCTATGTTTCTTTGTATACAAGGATAAAGAGACCAATATTTCCGATATCCTGCAGTATAAGCACCGTTGTGAAGAGGTATTGAATCGTGAATCCTTACCTTTGGTTGTTTATTGCCATCGCACAGGCTCTGTGGAGGTCTGTTTTGATGATGAGCTGGACAGTGAACACCTGGCCAATAATGAGCGTTCTCTGGATGAGTTTGCGTTCTCACAGAGCATAGACCTGGACAATTTCAGAGCCCTGTTAAACATGCTGCCAATGCCTTTACGGGCCCAGGCGCTGAGTTCAAAATTAACCATCCCACCCCAGGTTATGCACAAATTGCAACAGGCTATAGAGCTGGTGAGTGATCCCTGTTGTTACAGCTATGAAAGGCTTCTGAAGTTGAAACAGGGTGGATTGCCCATTGACCAGCGTTTTTTTCATAACGTGGCTGTTAAATCTTTGCTTGATATTCTCCTGGATACCGAAGTATTCAGACACAACGGGTCCCTGGATTTTGGAAGTACGAGAGAGGATTTGCTTAAGGGACAGCCAATTCGGGTTCAGCAGGGGGAAGAAGCTTACCGATTATTTCAGCTGCTTTTGCAAAGCGGGGCAAGGCTGACTCAATGGGGCCTGAGCCGCATCGACGGTATGGAACGGTTTTTCCAATATGTATTGCCAGTGGGCATATTCAATTGTTTAGTGGCTGCCTCTGCTCCATTTGAGTTTCTGACCCTGCAACATCTCAGACAACTACCTTTGACCGGCTGCCCGGGAAGCGTCTTTGAATTTGACCGTGTCTGCCGGAGCAACAGTCCAGTGCAACAGCAGGAATGTCTGAAAGGGATACTACATTATGTGGTCACTCTGCCGAATCCAACCCTCGAACATATTCAGTCCAACTTATTGGCTCTTTTTCATTACCAGGTTTCCCTGGAAAAAGACGTTCTGGATAGTCTTGAGTTCCGCCTGAAGAGGTATCATTGCCGGAATGGCAAAAAGGTCATTGATGATCTCTCCGTAGATGATTATATTCACTGGCTTGAAGAACTGTACAAGCAACGAAAAACGCATCCTTTCTACCAGAATTGGCCAGAACATGTCCGTCAGGCTCAGCAGGAAATAACAGAACTGAAACAATCTCTCGGTGTGGACGATTCTGTCACATTGGCGACACCCCTGGCAGCCGGAACACCAACGGCGTTGCAGTTTCTGGTGGACGCCTTCAGCAAACCCCCGGTCCTGCCTGATAATGCCGGCGATAATGAAAAAACCATCCTGAAGGTATTGCAGCATTATTACCGCCGTCCGGGGCCGGAACGGGTGATCAAGAGTCTTGGCAGACAAACCATGCCAACACAATGGAAACTGCAACACAGCTGCAGTCATGTCCTGCGGGCCAGGAATAACGGACACTGGTATATGGAATTGCTGGAGAAATTTAAGCAGTGTTCCCTGAGCAAAAAAGAAAAAGAACTCCTGTCTCTGGCGATTATCTACCATGATGCGGCTGCCGAAGATGTCGACAAATCAGAGGAAGAAACAAGATCGGCTGATTATTTCAAAAGAGACTTGGCAGGATACTACCCCGAACAGCTGCTGGAAGATATGGCATTGGCAATGATCAACAAGGAAAAAGATGTGAATGGTAGCGATGAGCCGAACCTGTCTGAGTCTGTGCGCTGGTATCTGCGCATATTACGCTTTGCGGATCGAATGGATATTATCCGTTGCTGCGGGGTTGGGGCTGATTTTCCCAGGATGATGGAGACTCAACCCTGGGGTTTTGATGCTACACGTCTTGACCTGCCAACGCAGTTACCCTGGGATTTTCGCTCAGGCTCTGGCAACCAGACTGAATTCCAACGTCATCTGGAAGCCGCCATGCACGGTGCAGCTGATCTGTCGCGGATAACCGGGCAACTTCAGGATCAGCGCAAAAAAAACTACGCCCTGATCTACGGTCTCAACGACAATGGCGCAAAGATCTCTGAAAACTTTGAATGGACAACTGAGCCGGTGCGGAGAATGAACCAGTTTATTGACGACAATGTTCGCCGCAAAATGGCTCAGGAGGCCGGAATTATTGTCTGTTCAGACCCCAGTCACAAAACCTGCAAGGCTGATCAGAACAAAGGGATCACTTATGGTATTCATAACAGCTGGTATGATCTGGCGCAGGTGGCGATTCCAACCGGAATGACACTGCTGGAAAAGATGCAGTACCAACATGACCCATCGCTGCTGAGCCCGGCAACAGAACAGGCACTGAAGCAAGAGGTGCAGCGACTGAAGAGCAAAGGTATACGGATGAATACGGGCACCTTGAAGCAGGAAACACTGGCTTCGAAGGAAGCCCGAAAAGTGCTGAAACAGCAGGGTATTGCCGTGGTCAGGGAGAAGCGTCGCTACTTCACCAACGATGACCTCCCGAGAGAACGGGAAATGCTGGTGCCAAAGAAGATAGCGAAGCCTGATGCTCAGAGCGCGTCGGCAGAGTGGGCCTGTAAAATCCTTTGATCTGGCTATGAAATGCAACTTCAGACAGCAGCAACCTGACGGAACTTTTCGCCAGCCAGTTAATCTAAAAAATATAACCCTTCGTCTCTCCAATTCCGTTTTTCCGGGTTTCGCGACAGCGTCGGGACCCGGTGTGGTCGCCTAACCCTGGGTTTTCTCCTGGTATCGAAGGTCTTTTAAGCTCAACCCTAACGCCACATCATATTGTAACGTTGCCAAACGTACCGATAGCTCCGCTTGTTCCCTCTGCGCCAACACCTTTTTCAAAGCTCCTTTCACCTTTTCCCCATGTGCCACTTCAGGTTCGAATATCGCTCGTAAACTGCCAAACCGGTTAAGTAGCTCCGTCGCACCTTTCTTTCCTACGCCTTCCACACCGGGAACATCTCCAACGCCTGCAATACCCCAGTAGTCCAGTAACTGTTCAGGGGGTATTCCATACTCTGTGCACACAGAGGCTCTGTCAAAATTCTCTTTCTGGAAATGATCCCGCTGTATGACCAGTGACGAATGGAGCAGCTGGCGGTATGCCTTATCCGTTGACAGAATCACCGTTTTAACATTGGCGGCAATGGCCTTGTGGGTAATGGCACCAATCACATCGTCAGCTTCTATACCGTTACGACGAAACGTCATTAATCCCATCTCGCGAAAAGCATTATTGAATTCAACCAGCCTCTGTCGTAAGACCATCGGCATCGGCTTGCGCTGCGCTTTATACCCTGGCAGAAGCTGATGTCGCCAGGTAGGAGGGTCGCCATCAAAGACCATCAGAATATGGCTTGGGTTGCACTCTTTGATGGCTCTTTGCACGGATGACAGTGTTGCAGATAATGCCCCATCCACCTGTTGGTTTTCATCGGCCTGAGGCTCCCTTGATGGGATGGCCGCATGGATGCGACGTATCAGGTTCAGAGCATCAATCAGAAGCAGTGTTGGTGCCATATTATCGGTTGATTCCAGCGGTGAGTATTTACGTTTGACAATGATAACGGAAATTTGCTCAAAGCAGGCTGTGGATTTGTTCTGTGTTCTGGTATGTTAACGTACTGGCACAGGTATAAATTACAAAAAATACGCGGTAATTCAGGAAGTTCCATGAATGATCATGATTTGACTGAGACTTTGGCATTTGCAACTCAGTCCATCCGGGCAGGTTCGTTTCGCAGTGATCAGCGTGAGCACAGTGAAGCCATCTATCTGAGTTCAAGTTTTGTTTATGACAGTGCTGCCCATGCTAAGGCAGTTTTTGCCGGGGATGAACCGGGTAACGTCTATTCCCGCTATACCAACCCTTCAGTCCAGATGCTGGAAGAGCGCATGGCGGTGCTGGAAGGCAGTGGGATTGAAGACGACATTACCGCCTGTGCTACGGCTTCTGGCATGGCCGCTATTCTTGGCACCTGTATGTCGCTGCTGAAAAGTGGTGATCATGTCGTTTGTTCCCGCAATGTATTTGGCACAACATTCACTGTCTTTGCCCGGTATTTTGCCAAGTTCGGTGTGAGAACTACATTTGTTGATCTGGTGGACTATCAACAGTGGCAAGAGGCGATGACACCACAAACCCGTCTTCTATTTCTGGAAACCCCTTCTAATCCATTGAGTGATGTGGCTGATCTTGAACGGCTGGCGGATATTGCCCACAGTAACGACGCCCTGCTTATGGTGGATAACTGCTTCTGTACTCCAGCCCTGCAACGTCCACTCTCTTTTGGTGCGGATCTGGTGGTGCATTCGGCCACAAAATACATTGATGGTCAGGGACGTTGCCTTGGAGGCATGGTGGTTGGCAGGAAACAGCTTGTGGATGAAGTTCACTTATGGCAGCGGTCAGCAGGGGCAACCATGAGTCCGTTCAATGCCTGGGTGTTTTATAAAGGGTTGGAGACGCTCTCTGTGCGTATGGACGCGCACTGTCGAAACGCTTCGGAATTGGCGTCCTGGCTCAGTCAGCATCCAGCTGTGGAGCGTGTCCATTATTCAGGGTTGAGTTGCCACCCTGGCCATGAGCTGGCGAAAAAACAGCAGAAAGGTTTTGGTGGTGTGCTGGCCTTTGAAGTGAGAGGTGGTCGGGAGTCCGCCTGGAAAGTGATTGACAGTGTTCAGATTATGTCCCGTACTGCCAATTTGGGGGATACCCGGACCACCATCACCCATCCGGCAACAACAACACACTGTCGTTTGTCCGATGAAGACAAAATAAAGTCAGGTATTACAGAAAGTCTGGTTCGTATTGCCGTTGGTCTTGAGAATATTGACGACCTGAAAACTGATCTGGAAAAGGGACTCAGGCAGTTGTGGTAAGCCCAGTGTTGCTGTCCAGGGATGGCGCTCTTAATAAGAACAAAGCTGGAATCATGATTTATGAACTCAACGCTGCAGAACTCTCTGGACGCGCTGTCTGGTGTTATTCGGGGGAAAGATCGGGAACTTCGGTTGGCATTATGCTGCATGTTAGCCCGGGGGCATCTGTTAATCGAAGATTTGCCTGGTATGGGGAAAACCGCACTGGCATTGTCACTGGCCCGATTGCTGGGGTTGGAGTATCAACGAATCCAGTTTACCAGTGACCTGTTGCCGGCCGATATTCTGGGCGTTTCTATTTTTGATCGGGCATCATCTGAATTCCAGTTCAAGCCAGGTCCAGTGTTTTCCCAGCTGCTGCTGGCGGATGAAATTAACCGCGCTTCACCCCGAACCCAGAGCGCACTTCTGGAAGCTATGGAAGAACGACAGGTGACCATAGAAGGGCAGGGCAGATCGCTGCCTGAGCCGTTTGTGGTGATTGCCACTCAGAATCCGTTGACACAACAGGGAACATTTCCACTGCCTGAATCGCAGATGGATCGCTTTTTGATGTGTATTCCCATGGGGTATCCGGATACCGACTCAGAAAAAGTCATTCTCCGGGGCGAAGCCGGGCGATTTCTTGTCAGCCAGCTGGGGCAGTCAGTGACACCGAAACAATTTTTGTTGATGCAGCAGCAAGTCAATAACGTCCACGCCAGTGATCTCTTACTGGATTATGTACTTCGATTACTGAAGGCCACCCGTGAAGAGGGGTATTTTGCCGTTGGTTTATCGCCAAGGGCGGGTTTGGCACTGTTGCAGGCAGCCCGGGCCTGGGCCTATATAGACGGCAGGGACTACCTGATTCCGGAAGATATTCAGGCCGTGTTTGTTCCGGTTGCCACGCACCGGCTGACCATGCAGAAACAGGGTATATCGCCCGGTGAACTCCTTGCCCGCATTAATGCCATGGCTTGAGTGGTTCGTCAATGAAAGACTCACTTGTTACTGCATCCCGGCGTTGGCTGAACCAGCGTTTTCAGCAGTGGGCTGATCAGCGCACACCCAGAGCAACCAGAATTCAGCTTAACCAGCGTCGTATTTATATTGTACCGACAGGCTCGGGATTTTTCTGGCTTTCCATGGTGCTGGTGATTTTTCTGGTGGCGGTTAATTACCGTAATTCTCTGGCTTATGGTCTCTGCTTCTTTATGCTGAGCCTGTTTTTATTGGCCATTATTCATACGTGGCGTAATCTGGCCGGCATTACCCTGGTGGCCAAGAGGGCAGAATCCGGATTTGCCGGTGAGCTGATACCGGTATCGATAGAATATCTCAGTGAACGGCGGCCGCGTTATTCTATTGCCATTGGCTGGCCAGATACCGAATCCATTGTCGTTAGTTTTGACAGCGATCGTGAGCAGGGTTTGCTTGCTCAGGCTGGATCACGGGGATGGTTTCGGCCCGGGCGACTGCGTATAGAAAGTATTTACCCTTTGGGATTATGTCGGGCATGGAGCTGGGTTCGTCTGGATTTTAACTCGTTGGTTTATCCGGCTCCGGATGACCGATACCCGTTACCGGAGAATGAGACTATAGACGATGGTGAGCGGTCATTGACGACGTCAGGTTTTGAAGAGTTTGCCGGATTCAGAACTTATCAGCAGACAGATACCCCTGCCCATGTTTTCTGGAAAGGCTATGCACGAACAGGAGAGCTGCTGACCAAGCAGTTTGATCAACCATCAGGCCGTGAACTCTGGTTTTCCCTGGACCAGGTGCCGGAAGGAGATCTTGAGCAAAGACTTTCGGTTCTGACTGCCTGGTGCCTGCAGTGTGATAGGCAACAATATGCCTATGGTCTGGCACTGGCAGGGCAGCAACTGGCACCATCAACCGGTGAGGTGCATTTAAAGCAGTGCCTGGAAATGCTGGCGTTGTATGAGCTGGATCAGGGTATGGCTGGAGGAGTAAATGGATAGCCCGGCTGTTTCCCGTTATGCCACGCTCTGGCTTCTGGTGGCACAGGTTATGGTGGCATTGCCGGTGCTTGAGGTTCTGCCCATTGTGGTGCTTCCTTTACTGGTGCTTACCCTGATGTGGCGTGCACTGATCTGGTTTGGCAGAGGCTCCTGGCCCTCAGATCTGTTAAGACGTCTTTTGGTCGCTCTTTCACTGGTCCTCATCATCACGTCCTCTGGTTGGCAATTTTCACTGGAATTGGCCGTGACCTTTCTGGTGACCGGTTACGCGTTGAAAATGCTGGAGATGAAAACCCGCAGGGATGCGTTGGTGATCGCCTATATCGGCTTTTTTGTGGTGGGGGCCGGGGTGATTTATTCCCAGTCCCTGATGCAGGCATTATATCAGTTACTGTGCCTGGGTGTGTTAGTCGCAGCGATTCATGCGATGTATTCGCCAACACAAAGCGCTTCGGCAAGTTTATCCATAAAAGGCAGTCTTCGTTTTACCGGCCTTATTCTGCTGCAAGCCCTGCCTTTAACGTTGGCTCTGTTTATTTTTGTTCCCCGTCTTGGTCCATTATGGGCAGTGCCCTGGCCTGAAGGAGAGGCTAAAACCGGATTGTCTGACACGATGCAGCCAGGTGATGTGGCAAGGCTCAGCCAGTCTTATGAGTTGGCTTTTCGGGCTCAGTTTACCGGTTCTGTACCACCGGCCAGTGAACGTTATTGGAGAACGCTGGTTCTTGATCAATACGATGGTGAGCGGTGGTGGCAAAGTGACCTGATACGTTTATTGAACCAGTTTCCGGGAGAAATCGATGATGAGCGAGACTGGCAGGGTAGATTGCCAGTGATTGATGGCTGGTGGCAGGTTCAGCCAGGGCAGTATAACTATGAGGTGTTATTGGAGCCCAATGGTCGACAGTGGCTTCCTGTTCTCGGGATGGCCGCTTTATCGGTGCCGGAAACTACGGTTTTGAGAACCTTACGACTGGAAGCAGATAAGCCTGTTTTTGAACGACGCTTGTATCAGCCTGCACAACAGAGCGTGGTTGCACAGACGATTACCATGCCTTCCTGGTTGCTGGCTCTCAATAAGTCATTGCCTGACAATGGCAACGCCCAGAGTCGTATTTTGGCGCAACAGTTGTTTGCTGAGTCTGGTCGGGATCCGGTTACCATGGGACGGCGGGTAATGGACTATTTCAATCAGGAGCCTTTTTACTACACACTGTCGCCACCGTTGATGGAGCAGAATGAGGTCGATCAATTCCTGTTTGTCCACCGCAGAGGGTTTTGCGAGCACTATGCCAGCAGTTTTGTGTTTATGATGCGCTCGGTGGGGATACCAGCACGCATCGTGACCGGTTATCTCGGAGGGGAGTATTTACCCGAAGAAAAGGTGATCAGAGTCCTTCAGCGAGATGCCCATGCCTGGGCGGAGATTTGGGTTGAAGGGCAGGGGTGGATTCGATTTGACCCCACCGCAGCGGTAGCGCCGGAGCGCATTGATCTTGGCATTGATCACATGATTGAGCAGGGTGGATTGCTGCAGGGGCAGATCCCTTTGGCTTATCGTTTGGGTCAAACAGGCTTTTTCAAGTCGGTTCGACAGGGCTGGGAGCGACTTGAATACCGCTGGCAGAAGACCGTGGTACAGTACCAGCAGGAAAAACAGCAGTCTTTTATGAGGGAGTTGTTTGGTACTTCATCCTTTTACTGGCAGCAGATCGGTGTGCTTGGTGCATTGTTAGCGCTGTTTCTTATGCTCTTTGGGGTCTTTGCTCTCTTTCATAGGCCAGCGCTCAATCCTTATCAAAAGCTCTGGTTACGACTGGAACGTAAGCTGGTTGCCAGGGGCTTTGAGCGCCAGGTAGGGGAAGGGCCAAAAGATTTTGCATTGAGAGTAAACGCTGAAAATGATGCCTTGGGTGCGCAACTGTTATCGATTGTGGATCTCTATATTCGGTCGGCATACTCGGGACGAGTGAAAGTGGACAAACCGTTGCTTGATCAGTTGAGCAAAATGATCAAGCAACTGTAAGTTATTCTGGCATCGCCACATAAATGCCTTTGTAGGTTGCGATGTTGATGGATGACTTATCTTCTTTTCCTGTTGAAAATAACTCAACCGTTAATTCCAGTTTGGCATTGCGACACTCATTTAAACGATCAAAAAACTTGGCTGGAACAGTGGCGCTGCAGTGAGCTGATATACGGCCTTTGCCGGGGGCATGGTAGGTGAGTTGGGAATCAGCGATAACGGCAGCGCAGTCCTTTACACGTGTTCTGGCGTGAAGTGTGGTAAACAGCCACCCATAGATGGTGGCCAGTGCGGCAATACTGCCACCAAAAGCGGTTCCTTTATCGTTAATATTGGGTACCAGTGGGCAGCTGATCACTAATTCTCCCTCCCTGAACTGATCAAAACTGACTTCCATATTATTCAGCAGAGCGATGTTGTCTTGTATCCTTATGTTTTATTGATATAAACAGTAAATGGGTTTTGTTAGGAAGGAACTTGTGTTTGAAGTGGGAGTCTTAAGCATTGATTCAATAACTTAGTAAATTAATGAATTAATGACTGATCCAGATTTTAACTTACAAGACTGTTATTCGAATTTTCTAACTGCATATGACGCTATTATGTCCGGTGGTAAGTCGCTTTCGCATGGCTGTACACATAAAAATGTTACAGCATTCGGTCAGAAAGTGAAACAAACTTCCCCAATCAATAACACCTCAATACCCGATGGGGATGGATTCCATAACCGATTCGGTGATTCAAGACTTAAACAAATGTCAATCACTATTCTTGATTCTAAAGAGATCTGCCTGGACGAGCCCTTTGAATTATTCGTAAGGCCAGAAATAATTCAGAAAGCTGATAGTGGCACTGAAACAGAAACAAAAATTGTGCGAGTTAGGAGTATGGCTGGTGAAGACGGTTCTCACTCTGTTAATAACTGCCATCAGTATTCTAACGTGATGGAGCAACTCTGTCCGATAATTCATGCTGATAACTTGAGTAATAAGTATGTTTCAAACCCATCAGAAAAAATAACTGACAACAAAGCCTCTCGATTGGAGCGCCAAAGGAAGCGCCAAAGGGAGCGCTACCAGAATGATCCCGCTTTCGCAGAGCGCCAAAGGGAGCGCGTAAGGAAGCGTCGCAAAGATCCCGCTTACGCAGACCGCCAAAGGGAGCGCTACCAGAATGATCCCGTTTACGCAGAGCGCAAAAGGGAGCGCAAAAGGGAGCGCTACAAGAATGATCCCGCTTTCGCAGAGCGCCAAAGGGAGCGCGGAAGGGAGCGTCGCAAAGACCCCGTCTTCGCAGAGGGGCAAAGAATCTATATGAATACTTACAACAGAATCAAAAGACAAACCGCCAACAAGGAAGAAGCTTCAAAGCAAGCGAAAATCGCAAAAGAACAGTATCTCCGGTCAATCCATTCAGCTGGAAACTCCAGTGAATTAACACTGACTTCTAATTCACTTGAAACAAACCAGAGTTCCAGTAAAAATTCAGATGGCACTCCCCCACCCGCTTTTCAGTCTTCAAACTGAAGGGATTTTTACCGGCTCGATTTGGCCTGTCTCAACCTGAGTGAACAGTCAGCAATCGAAAAGTAAGAAGGTATTGGTCGTATAGTGAATAAGTTGTGAAAGGAAGGAACTTTTTATAAAAAGGCGTGGTCTTAAGATATAATTCAATACTTCTTGTAACTCAATGGATCGCTCCAATAACTTACCTTTATTCGAAGCTGTATTTTCTGGTCTTTATTTCAATTCATTAGATTTAATAGAACAATCATATCAGCTTCATGAGAGCGAGCAGCCAACGTTTCGAGGCATTCCTGTTCAGAAGATTGCCTCTTCTTTTCCTGCTTACACTAGTGAATCAGCTATAAATCAGAATAACGCTGGCACTTTTAATCCATTGCATGAATATGGTGCTGCATATCTCTCAGATGCCTATCTGGAAGCCTATCTAGGAACTGAGTTTTCTGAGATATCTCAATCCGAGTTTGATGAATATTTACAATCCCGATCGAACCCATCTCACCCTGAATGAGCCGCCAGCAATCGAAGGGTGATCAGGTATTGCACTGGTGGCATTTTGGTATTCCTGAAGTCTGCTTTAGCCCTTTGACAACAAAAAGAAATATAAATTGGGGTGGTGAGAGGCAGATAAGAATAAAAAGCCCCTGAAAACAGGGGCTTTTGTGTCGATTAACGCAGCAATGTATCAGCTGGCTTTAGCGATGATATCGTCAGCAGCCTTCTGATAAGACTCTACCTGGTCAAAATTGAGGTAGCGATAGACGTCACCCGCCATAGCATCCAGGTTGCTGGCGTATGCCATATACTCTGCCACGGTCGGAATTTTGCCAAGAATGGCTCCGACAGATGCCAGCTCAGCAGAACAGAGGTATACGTTAGCGCCATCCCCCAGACGGTTAGGGAAGTTACGGGTAGAGGTAGAGAGTACTGTTGCGCCTGGCTCTACCCTTGCCTGGTTACCCATGCAGAGTGAACAGCCGGGGATTTCGGTTCGCACACCGTTGTCGTTATAGATGTTGTAATAGCCTTCTTCTTCCAGCTGTGCCTTGTCCATTTTGGTGGGAGGCGACATCCAGAAGCGGGTTTTCAGCGGATCATGGTTCTGTTCCAGCAGTTTTCCGGCAGCACGGAAGTGACCAATATTGGTCATACAGGAGCCCAGGAACACTTCATCGACCTTGTCACCGGCAACATCAGACAGTGTACGGGCATCGTCCGGATCGTTTGGCGCACAGAGAATAGGCTCTTTGATCTCCGCCAGATCGATTTCAATCACCTCAGCGTATTCCGCATCGGCATCCGCTCGCATCATGGTTGGGTTGGCCAGCCACTCTTCCATCTTACGGGCACGACGTTCCAGAGTGCGGGCATCACCATAACCTTCACTGATCATCCAGCGCAGCATGGTGATGTTGGACTTCAGATATTCAGTGATGGACTCTTCAGACAGGGTGATGGTACAGCCGGCAGCAGAGCGCTCAGCCGAAGCATCGGACAGCTCAAAGGCCTGTTCAACAGTGAGGTTTTCCAGACCTTCAATTTCCAGTACACGGCCGGAGAAGGCATTCTTCTTACCTTTCTTCTCGACGGTCAAGAGGCCTTGCTTGATGCCGTAGAGTGGAATGGCGTGCACCAGATCACGGAGGGTAATGCCCGGCTGCATTTCCCCTTTGAAGCGAACCAGAACAGACTCTGGCATATCCAATGGCATAACACCGGTTGCTGCAGCAAATGCCACGAGGCCGGAGCCTGCAGGAAAAGAGATACCCAGCGGGAAGCGGGTGTGGGAGTCACCACCGGTACCCACGGTATCTGGCAACAGCATACGGTTCAGCCAGCTATGGATGATGCCGTCACCAGGACGCAGGGCGACACCGCCTCGGTTCATAATGAAGTCCGGCAGGGTGTGGTGAGTTTCCACGTCTACCGGCTTTGGATAGGCCGCAGTGTGGCAGAAAGACTGCATAACCAGATCAGAAGAGAAGCCCAGACAGGCCAGATCTTTCAATTCATCACGGGTCATTGGCCCGGTGGTGTCCTGGGAGCCGACAGTGGTCATTTTTGGTTCACAGTACTGACCAGGACGGACACCGGGAACACCGCAGGCTTTGCCGACCATTTTCTGGGCCAGCGTGAAGCCATGGGTTGATTCTTTAGGGGGTTGTGGGCGGCGGAATATGTCGGAATGGCCCAGATCCAGTGCCTCACGGGCCTTGTCAGTGAGTCCACGGCCGATGATCAGGTTAATACGGCCACCGGCCTGTACTTCGTCAAGAATAACGTCGGATTTGAAGGTGAACTCAGACAGGACTTCCCCGGACTCAGAGAGGATCTTGCCATCGTATGGGCGAATTTCAATAACATCACCCATGTTTAACTTATCCACCGGGGCTTCAAACACCAGGGCACCGGCATCTTCCATGGTATTGAAGAAAATAGGCGCTACCTTGCTGCCTATACAGATACCGCCAGCACGCTTGTTGGGGACACCCGGAATATCATCACCAAAGAACCAGAGTACCGAGTTGGTGGCAGACTTACGGGAAGACCCGGTACCGACAACGTCACCCACAAATGCAACCGGCAGGCCTTTGCTCTTGATGGCTTCAATTTGCTCAAGCGGGCCGGTAACGCCGTGCTCTTCAGGTTCCAGACCATCACGGGTCATCTTGTAGGCAGCACGAGCGTGCAGTGGAATATCCGGGCGGGACCAGGCATCAGGGGCAGGGGACAGATCATCGGTATTGGTTTCACCGGTCACCTTGAATACCGCCACCTTGATGCTTTCAGGCACGGCATCACGCCCGGTGAACCATTCCGCTTCAGCCCAGGATTTTAGAACGGCCTGGGCATTGGCGTTGCCTTCCTTGGCTTTCTCTTCCACGTCGTGGAAAGAGTCGAACACCAGCAGGGTTTTTTTCAGCTGCTCAGCGGCAAGTTCACCCAGCTCGGTGCTGTCCAGAAGGGCAATCAGGGTTTCGATATTGTAACCACCGAGCATCATGCCCAGCAGTTCAACGGCTTTCTTGTTGTCAACCAGCGGTGATTCAGCTTCGCCCTTGACGATGGCGGAAAGGAATCCGGCTTTTACATAGGCGGCTTCGTCAACACCGGGAGGAATACGATTTTCAAGGAGGTCCAGAATATATTGTTCTTCACCGGCTGGTGGATTTTTCAGCAGTTCAATCAGGCCTGACACCTGTTCTGCATTCAGCGGCTTCGGTGGGACACCTTCTTGGGCACGCTCTTCGACGTGTTTTCTGTAGGCTTCTAACACGAGTTCTACCCTCATCATCTGTGGCAGGCTCTTGGGCGATCCTTCGACAAACCTTTATGATCTTATGGGTCCGTCAGACGTTCCAAGGAAATCTTTACCAGTAGCACTGGTGGCGCGGGCAGTATAGCGAAAGGTGCCTGTCAAGTTAAGTAAAGACCGTAATAGCCACTATTTTTTCTGTGAATGGCAGTTTCGGTATTTGTGATTTACGTAGGCAGCATCTGAAGAAGCCGAAGCGGCCTCTTCAGGTGGGATTGATAAAAAGTCAGGATTCAATGATTTCGTAGCAGGGTTGGTAATGGCTTCCGGGCAGTTTCATCCGGTGCTGATCAACAAACGATTGCAGAAGGGTGTCCATCTGTTTCATCAGGCCCGGTTCACCACTGAGCTTATAAGGGCCATGCTCACGAATCAGGTTAACACCGTCTTCCTTGATATTCCCGGCAACAATGCCCGACATAACACGGCGGAGGTTGGCTGCCAGCTGGTGGGCCGGGAGATTGCTGTGCAGTTCCTGGTTGGCCATATTTTCATGGGTCGGCTCGAAAGGCTGCTGGAACTCCTGGTCAATCTTTAACAGCCAGTTAAAGTAGTACGCATCCCCATGTCGACGACGGAAGCGGGTTACTTTTTCCAAGCCACGGGCCATGATCGTGGCAACCCTGGCTGGATCATTGACGATGATCTGGTACTTTTCCTGCGCCTCTTTGCCCAGTGTATTGCCAATGAAGTTGTCAATCTGTTCAAAGTAAGCTTCCGACCCGGCGGGTCCTGTCAGGATCATGGTCAGGGGAATATCTTTATTGTCCGGGTGCAGGAGAATACCGATCAGGTAAAGAATCTCTTCACAGGTTCCCGGTCCACCCGGAAACACAATGATGCCATGCCCCAGGCGAACAAAGGCTTCCAGGCGTTTTTCGATATCCGGCAGGATAACCAGCTCATTGACAATCGGGTTAGGAGACTCGGCAGCGATAATGCCAGGCTCGGTCAGGCCAATAAAACGACCATGACTGATCCGTTGCTTGGCATGGCCAATGTAAGCACCTTTCATCGGCCCCTTCATCGCACCGGGGCCGCAGCCGGTGCAGATATTCATTCTTCTGAGGCCCAGCTGATAACCGACCAGTTTCGTGTATTCATATTCATCACGGCCAATGGAGTGTCCACCCCAGCAGACCACGATATTGGGCGTCTGTTTGGTGATAAAGGCGTTGGCATTTCTGAGCACCTCAAACACCAGGTGAGTGATGTCGGATGAACTTCCGTGATCGAAACGCTTGTCGCTGGTGATCAGGGACGAAACATAGAGAATATCCCTGAGCACGGAAAACAGGTTTTCCCTTACGCCCCGGATCAGTTTTTTATCAACAAAAGCAGACGCGGGTGCATTGATCAGTTCAAGTTTCAGTCCACGGTGTTCCTGGACAATGCGGATATCAAATTCGGAATAGGTTTGTAACAGCTCTTCTGCGCTGTCACCTTCCATCTCATCACTTAACACAGCCAGGGCGCACTGACGGAACAGGCGATGCAAGCCAGCTTTGGTATTATCCTGAAGAATATTGACTTCCCGGCTGGACAGTACTCGCATGGAGCCAACCGGGTTAACAATGGCGGAGACTACATTAGGTTTACTCATTATGCCCCCTTAAAGGATGGTGTTCGGTGTCTGACAGCATTGTTTCGATGGTTATGGCAGTAATGGATGCTGGTCAGGACAAAAATATATTTAACTAACTATCGGATCCTGTGGGTTGAAATCGAGTGAAAATTACAGTTTTTACTGTATTGGTGAAATTAAAATTCCTATTGCCATAAGAAATTATAACGGTTTTGGTCGCTTATGATCAGTCTTGACGAAATGATGCCGCTCTGACAAATTGGCTCAGATGCCACAAGCTCCTTTGCCTTTTTGTTGAATATTGACTGGTATTTTTCTGTTTTCGATTACCAATAGCTTGATATAAGATGTTGCCACAATAATAAATGAATGACAGATAACAGGAGATCTCGATGCCTGGCCAGCAAGAGGTGGAAGCGTCTGTGGAAAGTGTGGTGGTGGTTGATGACCATAATTTTGTGCTCGGGTCAGTTCCCAGGGGGAAGATGCGAGAAGAAGCACTCTGCCACAGGGCAACCTATATTTTTGTCTTTAATTCAACAGGGCAGCTGTATGTTCAGGAGAGGACCCTGAATAAGGATATTTATCCGGGATACTTTGATCCCGCTACAGGGGGTGTGGTTACCGAAGGTGAAAGCTACGATCAGGCGGCTGAACGTGAGTTGGCTGAGGAGCTTGGTATCGAGAATGTGCCCATCACTTCGCATTTTCACTTTTTTTTCCATAATGATGATTGTCAGGTCTGGGGCAGGGTCTACAGCTGTTATTATGATGGTCCTTTGACCCTGCAGGAAGAAGAGGTTGCCAGTGTGGTGCTGGAATCACCGGACGAGGTGCTGGCGAACCGCAACCACCGAAATTATACGCCAGACAGTCTGGTTGCTCTTGAGAGACTGGTTCACTGTCTCAAAACATTCTGATGTAGGCCAACGTGTTTGGCGACGATAGGTAGTGTATGTTTACAGGAATTGTGAAGGGATTTTTTCCGGTTGGTCGAATTGAAACGTTCAACGAACTGAACCGTATTACTGTGCTGTTGCCGTCCACATTGCTGGAAGGCCTGGAAACCGGGGCCAGTATTGCAGTGAATGGATGCTGTTTGACGGTTACTGCTTTTGACCGGGAAAGTGCCACTTTCGATGTGATGAAAGAGACCCTGAGGGTTACCAACCTTGGGGCGCTGGGAGAAGGTGATAAAGTCAATATTGAAAGAGCTGCACGCTTTGGTGATGAAATTGGCGGGCATCTGCTCTCTGGTCATATTCACGATACTGTTGAGATTTGTGATATTAAGCAGGAAGAAAACAATGTGACAGTATTCTTTCAATTTGCTTCTGAATGGCAAGACTATATTCTGCCTAAAGGCTATGTGTCTCTAAATGGCTGTAGTCTGACTATTGGTGAGAAGGTTGAGGGAGGGCGCTTTTGTATCCATCTTATTCCAGAAACCTTAAGAATGACGTCATTTGGTACTGCGGAAGTTGGCGATAGAGTTAACCTGGAAATAGACAGCCAGACTCAGGCGATTGTCACTACGGTGAAAAGTTATCTGGAATCAAACAGGTTATGATATGTGTCGTGATATAGTTTTCTGAACTTTTTCATGCTGTCGCAGGGTTGCAAATTCCTGAGATACAACCCTGTGTCGTTCCGGTATCTGTTTCTTCATTATTTTTCTGCTATTTAAAAAAACCTTAATATGCTTATTACGTCTTATATATCATTTGAAAAATTTTGCTGCACGGCCCAGAATATAAATGCTCACTAGCGTGTCCAAACGGGATTAGATCCCGCTGCTATTGTAAGAGTGATTAAGAAAGCGCCACCTGACCGGGTGGCGTTTTTTATTCACAGCAGTGTACGGTTTGTCCTACTTACTTTTTTCCTTTGCTTTTGCTGGTCGCTGGAAATGCAACTTTATAGACGTCATCGTACTGGCTGGCAAAATGTACAGAGATGCCTTCACGGATGTAATCCGGTAGCTCATCAAAGTCTCTGCGGTTATCTTCCGGAAGAACCAGATTCATAATTCCCTGCCGTCGGGCAGCAATCACCTTTTCTCTGATACCGCCCACAGCCAATACTTTGCCTGTCAGGGTCAGCTCTCCGGTCATCGCCAGATTTTTCAGGGGTTTAATGCCTTTGGTCAGAGAGATTAAAGCGGTTGTCATGGTGACACCAGCACTGGGACCATCTTTCGGGGTGGCACCTTCCGGAACATGGAGGTGAATAAATGCAGTTTTCAGAAAGTCTTCCTGAATACCCAGCTTTTTGGCGTGACTGGTGGTATAGCTGTAGGAGATTTCAGCCGACTCTTTCATCACCTCACCCAGCTTGCCAGTCAGTTTAAAACCGGCTCTTTGCTGATGTATCAGGCAGGCTTCAACAGGGAGTGTGGCACCCCCCATTGCGGTCCAGGCAAGACCGGTGACTATGCCAAGACCTTCCATGGTTTTTTCTTTGCGGAAGTAGGGGGCTCCGAGAAAGTCTTCCAGGTTTTTAGCCGAAACCGTCAGCTTGTTTTCATCATTTTCCAGGAATTTGACCACGACTTTGCGAATGATTTTTTGCAACAATTTCTCAAAGTGACGAACCCCTGCTTCCCGGGCATAACCATCAATGATTTTACGGAAGGTTGTATCTGAGATTTTAAGCTGGCTCTTTTTCAGTCCAGCTTTGTTCAGTTGTTTGGGCCATAAGTGATTCTTGGCAATCGCCACCTTCTCTTCGGTGATATAGCCGGACAGCCTGATTACATCCATTCGATCAAGCAGTGGACCCGGGATAGTATCTAACTGATTGGCTGTGCAAATGAACAGGACTTTTGACAGATCAATTCTCATGTCCAGGTAGTGGTCAAGAAACTCGCTATTCTGCTCAGGATCCAATACCTCCAGCAGTGCAGATGCGGGATCACCGCGGAAGGACGCACCAATTTTATCAATCTCATCAAGCATGATGACCGGATTGGAGACTTCTACTTCTTTCAGTGCCTGAATCAGCTTTCCGGGCATCGCTCCAATATAAGTACGACGATGCCCTTTAATCTCAGCTTCATCTCTCATGCCGCCGAGGCTGAAACGGTAAAATTTGCGGTCCAGAGCTTTGGCGACAGACTTGCCAATAGAGGTTTTGCCCACACCCGGGGGGCCTACCAGCAACATAATGGAGCCGGATACTTCTTTCCGGTATGCTCCCACTGCCAGAAACTCAACAATGCGCTCTTTAACATCCTCAAGGCCGTCATGGTCGGAACTGAGCACGTTTCTTGCGTGATGAAGGTCGAGATTATCTTCAGAGTACAGGCCAAAGGGGACAGATGTCGCCCAATCGAGGTAATTTCTGCAAACGGCATATTCCGGGGAGCCAGTTTCCAGAATAGAAAGCTTTTTCAGCTCATCATCGATTTTACTCCTGGCACTTTCAGGGACGGTCAGCTTTGCCAGTCTCTGCTCGAACTGTTCAATCTCGGCAGTTCGGTCATCTTTCGATATGCCCAGCTCTTTTTGAATGACTTTAAGCTGTTCCTTCAGGAAGAACTCGCGCTGATGATTACTGATTTTCCGGTTAACTTCCGCATTGATTTCACTCTGGAGACGGGCGACCTCCTGCTCTTTGCGAATCAGCACCAGTACCTTTTCCATCCTGCGTTGAACAGGGATGGTTTCCAGCACCTCCTGAAGCTCCTGTCCGGGAGCGGTGGTAATAGCTGCTGCAAAATCTGCAAGGGGGGAGGGGTCTTTGGGACTGAAGCGGTTCAGGTAATTTTTCAGCTCCTCGCTGTACAGAGGATTCAGTGGGATAAGCTCTTTGATCGCCTGGATCAGTGCCAGCGCATAGGCTTTTACTTCATCACTGTCGTCTTCAGGGGTGTCGATATAGTCGACCTGAACCAGGTAAGGAGGCCGACGACGTAACCACTGTCGTATTCTGAAACGTTGCATTCCCAGGGCAATAAACTGAACCTGGTCATTGTCTGAAACAATATTATGGATTTTGACAACGCAACCTACCTGGGGAAAATCTTCCGGCACAACGTCTATGCCGGGCATCCGGCCAACAAAGCTGAGACCAACCGCTTTATGAGTGCTCTGGCCAACACGCTGTAGTGTTTCTCCCCACTCCTCATTGCTGAATACTAACGGTTGTACCTGTGCAGGAAAGAAAGGGCGGTTCGAAACGGGGATCAGATAGAGTTTGTCTGGTAGCGACTGGTGTGGAAGTACAAGTCCGGTACTGCTTTTTTGGCTGTCTTCGTTCCCGTCAAGCACTTCGGGGTTGTTTGGATCCTGATCTGTCATAGTCTGTCTGCAAAAGCTGGTTTAACAGGAAAGTCTGGTTGATATTCTGTTGCAAAGGCATGGTGTAGCGGGCTTTATGGAAGCTTGGGCTAACCCATTACTCAGTGTTTCAACCTTGTGTTCTGGATAATCTATTTTGAGGCTTATCCAGTAATTTCAATAGTCAGTGCACTTAAGTATGGTTTAGATAGTCAGGATTGGTAACGGGAATATTGGGCTGCTGACCAGTGGTAATGGGTAGGGTTTTATCCACTGTTCATGAAAGTTATGGCTGATGAAATGGTGACAATTTAATGACGGCAAGCAGCTTCTGGAGTGAGAAAACAGGTAAAGATCATGGCAGCTTAAACCGTGTGCATAGTATGATTGCCTGACCCGCTGCGATGGCGGCCAGGCTATGGAATTTTGAAGTGGTTACAGCTCAGTATGCTGGAAGCTGCCAATTAAGTGGGATAGTATTTCCTGACAATAATAATAAGGTGTGTAGTATGCAAAACTATGACTTTCTTTGTCGTATTCCTCTTTTAACTGCCTTGCTTATGTTGCTGTCATTGCCTGTTAATGCGCTTGTCATTAATAAGTACGACCTGCCTGACACTATTGCAGCCGAGGGCGATAAACCAGAGCTTACATTGCAGGGTGCGGCAGTGAGGTCATGGTATCTGATGGTTAAAGGGTATATCGGTGCTCTTTATCTGGAAGAGCCGACCAGTAGCCCTGAAGAGATTTATGCCTCTGACACGCATCAACGAATGGCATTTGTTATGCTGGTGTCAAAAATGAGCGCCCGACGGATAGCCAATGCCTTTTATGAATCCATCCAATTGAACAGCCCGCCCGATGAGCAGGAAGCGGTGAAAGAGGACCTTGAGAAAATCTTTGCGCTGGTTGATGGTTCAATGAAAAAAGGTGAACAGGCTGTGTTTGAGTATCTTCCGGGTAGAGGATTGCGGATTGAGATTGCCGGTGATGAGAAAGGTATCGTTCCTGCCAATAAAGAGTTGTTCAATCTGTTTCTGCGAGTGTGGATTGGTGAGACACCACCCAGTAAGCCTTTTAAAGAGCAGGTTTTGGGGGTTACTCCGGCTGCGTGATAATTTGATCCGCTTATCTGCCCGGGATTTTTTGTCTTGCAGTTACCTCAGGCATTGCCTTGAATGTTCTTAAGGATGGTTTATTCAACAAAGCTGTTTTATAGACATTCTATCAATAGCGGATTATCTATCAATTTTAAGGAGTCATTGATATGGATATCAAAACCCTCGTATTTTTAGGTGCATCTTTTTTCAGTATCTCTGTCTTTGGGGCTGACCAGAAAGTCCGGTCTGGTGATCAGAAAGTTAATGTGAATCAGGCAAACATGGAGCAGCTGGATAAAGGACTTCTCGGGGTTGGCCCCCGTATCGCAATGGAAATTGTCAAGTATCGTGATCAGCATGGCCCTTATCAGAGCTTTGATGATTTGGATAAGGTTAAATATGTTGGCAGCAGAATGCTGGATAAAAATAAAAATCGTATAGTTTTTGACTGATCTGTCTGGCCAGGAAGCCTGGATAAGTTCAGGCTTCTTCAGGTAATGTTTTATCTCGGGTTTCGTTGCTTCTACAATGCAAAATCTGAATGGGCTGTTATTTTCTCTGGCATCCCGTGGATGCTATGGGTCTGATGTGGGGGATTTGTGAGAAACGCAGGAGTACAGTCTGGCCTGACGTTCGCCGTTGGGGCATTTGCTTTGTGGGGGCTGATCCCCATCTATTTCAAGATTGTTGAACAGGTGTCTCCTTTGGAAGTGCTTGCTCATCGGGTTTTCTGGTCATCACTATTGCTGGTTTGTTTTTTATCTTTTCGCCATAAACTGAAAGGGATTCTTGAGATAATAAAATCACCCCGGATACTGGGCTGGTTGGTTTTGTCGTCGCTGTTTATTGCTGGAAACTGGCTCTGTTTTATCTGGGGAGTGACCAATGACAGGATTCTGGAAACCAGCCTCGGTTATTACATTAACCCATTGATCAGTGTTTTTTTCGGCTATTGCTTTCTGGGGGAGCGCCTGACCCGATACCAGATGCTGGCGGTGTTTATAGCAGCAGCGGCGGTATCAATGCAGATGTTTTTGTTGGGTAAACTGCCCTGGGTCGCTTTTGTACTGGCTGTGTGTTTCGGGTTTTATGGCTTGATCCGGAAAAGGATTAATGTCGATGCAACCTCTGGACTGGCTATTGAGACATTGCTGTTGATGCCTCCCGCCGCTTTCTATTTCCTGTGGCTGATAAATAATGATTTGCATGCTTTTCGCTTTTCCGATCCAGATACCAGCCTTCTCCTTGCCCTGTCCGGATTTGTGACAACCATACCTCTGGTGCTGTTCAATATGGCGGCTCAAAAGTTGTCGTTGACTGTATTGGGAATCATGCAGTATCTGGCACCATCCATTTCATTTCTGGTTGGAGTGACGATTTATAATGAGCCGCTGGGTGTGGTGCAGATGGCTACTTTCGCTTTGATATGGCTCGCACTGGCCATTTTTACGCTGGATGGCCTGTTTAGACATAAGCGGCAGCGTGAACGGTTGGAAGTCCCTCACGCTGAGTAGATCTGGTTTATTGTCTATCAGGAGTGTCTTTTTTCTTTATCTTTTTTGATAGAGGTTTTTGAGCGGGCTTTCCTGACCGGGAGTGATAGAGCCTGCTCTCTGGGCAGTACCCGGTAAATCTGTCGGTAGTACTCTTTTTCAAGGTCGCCAGGGGTTTCGGGAATGGGCACCATACCCATCTGTCTGAGATAGGCTTCCATGCTACTGAGTGATGGTTTGTTCATTGAAGAGTCCTGCATGATTCTGACATAAAGTAACGAAGACAAAAGATGTCGGCAGTTGGGCTTATTCCATTAAACCGGATGCTGACATGGAACGCTAAATGGTATGCATGCTGCATGCCATTTTTTTGACGGCGTGGTTTTCTGCTTTGTTCTACATGCCTGATGTATTGTACTTTCGCTGTTTTTTGCTTCAGTTGTTCAGGGTTGAATGACTTAGACTCTCTTCACTCTAAAGCTCAGTTTGTGATTTTTGGTGTGTGCTATTGGTGAAAGGTGTTACTTTTCGGTTGGTTTTCCTTGCGTGGGTAACATTTTCAGCGGTTTTCATATTGTAAAATTTGCGTGCTAATCAGCTTATCGGGCTGTGGTTTTATATCACGGATAAGCAATTTATTAGATTTTCACTGCCGTATATCCGATTTTGAGAAATACTGTAGGCAAAGGATGAAATTGTTCTTTCCAAGATGCAGTTGAGGCAGTTATGTACTCTCTTCGTGAAAAAGACCAGCTGGTAAATTTGTATTATGACCAGGCAGTAGTATGTCAGGGGATCACTGTTTATGTCCGTTTGGATAATGAGGAGGAATACCCCCTGACATGGTCAGGGCAATCGGGGATATTTTTTCACGATGACTGGTTGTCTGTCAGGTTGTCTCTGGAGACCAAAGAAAGACAGCTGTTGTTATCTCTGAATGCTGAGATTAGCAAGGGAGTCAGCTGGCCAGGGCGCAGTTGGCATCCCCGTTGCGCCGTCAGAATCAATATCGCCTCTCTGGGCGACATTTCCGGTTTGTGTGCCCATTATCTTTATAACAGTTGGTGGACACGGCCACATTTTGATTGCGCCCTTAACAATCTGCCAGAGAAAACACAGTCTTTGCTGTACGGTCTGGGGGAAGAGTATCACCACCTGCTGGCCGTATGTGATGAGCAGGTTCGCTGTGAATTTCAGGGTGGGGACGTCGCTGGCATTGAGTTGGTGGCGGGTCCTTCAAAGTCGGGTGTTAGAGATTTTTCGGGCCTGATTGCCATTTATGGTGTCAGTGCAGATCCATTTTCATTGATCAATAATAATGTGCAGTTGGGGCGTCACCATCTATCGTACTATTCCAGACCAAGAGAGCAGCGTACCTTGCCTGAGGTGTTTAACTATCTCGGCTGGTGCAGTTGGGATGCCTGTTATCTGGATGTGACTGAGGAGGCTGTTGCTGCTAAAGCGCAGGAGTTTTACTCCAAAAGGGTTCCGGTAAAATGGATGCTGGTGGATGATGGCTGGTCGGAAGAAAAAGATCGTCGGCTGTTGTCCTGGAAGGAAGATCGGCAGAAGTTTCCGGCCGGACTTGCCGGTTTAAAGCAGACGCTTCAGGATGACTACGGTATTCCCTGGATGGGGGTGTGGCATGCTCTGACCGGGCAGTGGGAAGGGATCGATGCAGAAGCCAGCTTTCCTGTTCCTTTGGATGAGCTGGATTCATCAAGAAGGCTGCCCCCAACCTCAGAAGGGGATGCATTTCGCTTCTGGCACGGCTGGCACGACTATCTGGCCCGGCAGGGCGTTGATTTCATCAAAGTCGATGTTCAGAGCAATCTTGCCAACCACTATAGATACCGGGATTTTCCCGGAAAAGTATCCCGGGTAGCGCATCAGGCCCTTGAAGCGTCAGCGGGGCTGCATTTTAACGGACAACTGATCAACTGCATGGGGATGGCCAGCGATCAGTTGTGGAACCGACCGTCATCAGCTCTTGCGCGTAATAGTGATGATTTTTTTCCAAAAAAAAGCGGTAATCTCCAGGAGCATGCACTGCAGAATGCCTATAACGCGGTGTTTCATGATGCCTTTTTTATAGGTGACTGGGATATGTGGTGGACCATTCACGAAGACTCTGATGCCCATGCGCTGCTCAGGGCGGTGAGTGGCGGGCCCATTTATACCAGCGATCCGGTTGGGCAGACTGATGCAGAGCAACTGATGAAGCTGGTGTTTAATGATGGTCGGGTGGTTTGTTGTGACCAGCAGGGAAAGGTGGCTCGGGAACAGTTATTTGAAAACCCCCTCTATTCCGGGAAGTTACTCAAAGTGACCAATCGGATTGGGGCTGTGGGAGTCCTTGCCTTATTCAATATTGCTGAAGATCACCAACCGGTTGCTGAACGTGTCACTGCGTCACCCCTGGAAAATGACAGTGGGGAATGGTTGGTATACTGGCCGACCCGACGGCAATGTTTCAGCCATTCTGAGCTGCCGGAAATACGGCTTGGGCAGAATGGGGCAGATCTGATGCTGTTTTATCCTGAAGAGCCATTGGTCTGTCTTGGACTGGAAGATAAGATTCTGCCAGCCTGTGCCATTGTTGATCAGGTGGTGTGCTGGAAAGACAGTGGTGTTCGCCTTGAAAGCCGAATCAGGCAGGGAGGCAGGCTGTTAATTTACAGTGAGTATCCGATTCTGGAGGTTCGAATCAATGGGCAGGATTATGTGTGGGAGGAGTCGGGTAACATATACCTTATTGATTGCTCTGAATGGGAAGATGAAATCTTTCTGGAGTGCCTGGCCAGTCTGAATTCATAAGATGGGTCCGGCAGTGAAACTGCCGGTTTACACCTTGAACACTTTTCTCTCGGCTCAGTGGTGCAGATGGTCTGCAGCATACAGTGTGTTTTCCAGAAGTGTCGCCACG
The DNA here is from genome assembly GCF_017744175.1 of Thalassotalea sp. G20_0. NCBI lineage: Bacteria > Pseudomonadati > Pseudomonadota > Gammaproteobacteria > Alteromonadales > Colwelliaceae > Thalassotalea > Thalassotalea sp. G20_0. Next base: position 35,035 of record NZ_JAGHQV010000039.1, read on the forward strand.
GTCATCGGGCCAACACCGCCGGGAACCGGAGTAATCCATGAGGCTCTTTCTCTGGCAACATCAAACTCCACATCACCCACCAGTCGGCCATCATCCATACGGTTGATGCCAATATCAATCACCACGGCACCGGGCTTTACCCAGGCACCTTTAACCAGTCCGGGCTTGCCTGCGCCAACCACCAGGATGTCTGCCCGGGCCACTTCAGCGGCCAGGTCCTCAGTAAAGCGATGCGTGGTGGTTGTGGTGCAGCCGGCCAGTAACAGTTCCATGGTCATTGGGCGACCGACAATATTGGAGGCACCGACAATAACGGCATTCTTGCCACGAATGGGCTGACCTGTGCTTTCCAGCAGTGTCATCACACCTTTTGGTGTGCAGGGTCGCAGCAGTGGGATACGCTGAACCAGTCTGCCAATGTTGTAGGGGTGAAAGCCATCGACGTCTTTATCCGGACGGATGCGTTCAATCACCAGTTCGCAGTTGATGTGTTCAGGCAGGGGTAATTGTACAAGAATGCCATCAATCGCCGGGTCATCATTGAGGTTGTCAATTAACTCCAGCAGATACTGTTCGCTGGTGGAGGCTGGCAGGTCGTGGGATATGGATTTGAAACCCACCCTTTCACAGTCCTGTCTTTTCTTGCCGACATAAACTCTGGAAGCCGGGTCATCGCCAATCAGAATAACCGCCAGCCCAGGAGCCCTGAGACCCTGTGAAGTTCTTTTTTTAACCTGTTCGGCGATGGCGTCGGTCAGTTGCAGGGCAATGGCTTTGCCATCAATAATTTTTGCTGTCATATGTGCTGAAGCCTGTTGCTGACAATATTGGTTGATTGGCGAATATTGAAAATGACCGTTAGTTTAACAGTGCTCTGGCTCTGTTGACACAACAGCCTGCTGATAAAGCTACTGGTTCAACCTATATGAAATCTGTTCGATATAAAGGGTGAGCATGGTGGTTTTTTTTCAGACAGATTGGTATGGTCATTAAGACGAATAAGTTTTCCGCATTATCTGAACGGCTATGTGGATCAAAAAATGCTTATGGCAATTGACGACCGCCATGCTTGTGAGTAGTATTCGTCGCCGTTGACCAGCGGAACTTTTCGGGATTTCCTGAAAGTAGCTGGAAAGCTTCGGGGTATAGCGCAGTCTGGTAGCGCGCCTGCTTTGGGAGCAGGATGTCGGGAGTTCGAATCTCTCTACCCCGACCAGTCAGAAAGATGATTAAGCGCCCGTAGCTCAGTTGGATAGAGCATCCGCCTTCTAAGCGGATGGTCGCAGGTTCGAATCCTGCCGGGTGCGCCATTTTTCAGATGGCCATTTATCCTGCCTTATGCTTGATTCTTTGGTTCAATTTGAATAGTCTTTCGGTCAGTTGTTGGTGGGCGTAGCTCAGTTGGCAGAGCTCCGGATTGTGATTCCGGCGGTCGAGGGTTCGAGCCCCTTCGCCCACCCCAGTTAACGGTTTGTCCTGTTATTTCGGGCGGCCTGAAAAATACAGTGTTTTGCGTGCTTCGTGGAAACGCTGTGAGCGGAAGTGGTGAAATTGGTAGACACGCTGGATTTAGGTTCCAGTGCCGCAAGGTGTGAGAGTTCGAGTCTCTCCTTCCGCACCAGTCATTAACGGGGATAAGTATGCTTATCCCCGTTTTTGTATGTTTCATCCAAAGAAACTGCCCTGATGGGGGGTGTATGGACCCACTAGTCCTTAGCTTCGGGGAAACGTATATGAATAGTGCAGATAGGAAAGGCTGAGCCAGGGCTGCTGTGTTTTGGGTCTTTAAATACGCTTTTCAGGCAAAGTCTGCTTTATTCGTTGGTTTATACCGTTGAGAAGTGAGAGTGGTGCAAATCCTGTAGGGAACGGGAATGTTTTAATAAAAAGTGTTCCTTTACCTTGCCCGGATCCAGTGTGACAGACCGTGTTTGTGCATTTTCCGGAAGCATTTGCTAGTCTATTCGCCTTTTGGCCCATTGTTTACACAGGTTTTGGTGTTGAGGAACAAAAATGCAAGTCTCCCTTGAAATGACTTCCGGTATTGAGCGCAAGCTGACTATCACTATCCCGGTTGCTGATATTGATAGTGAAGTGAATAAGCGTCTGCAGGACCTGTCCCGACGTGTTCGTCTTGATGGCTTCCGCCCCGGCAAGGTTCCAATGAAAGTGGTCAAGCGTCGTTACGGTGCCGGTGCCAGACAGGAAGTGCTCGGTGAGATGATGCAGTCTTCCTTCATTGAAGCTATCCAGGAGCAGGATCTGAACCCTGCCGGTGCGCCATCTGTTGAAGCCCTGTCTGATAACGACGAAGGATTTACCTTTGTTGCTACCTTTGAAGTCTACCCTGAAATTGCTCTGAATGATTTCAGTGGTATTGCTGTTGAGCGTCCGATTGCCGAGGTTCAGGAGTCTGATGTTGACGAGATGATCGAAACCCTGCGCAAGCAGAGCACAACGTTTGCTGACGTTGAGCGTGCTGCTGAACTGGGTGACCGCATTACCTTTGACTATGTTGGCACCAAAGATGGGGAAGCTTTCGAAGGTGGCAGTGCAGAGAACTCAACTCTGGAGCTGGGCTCTGGCCGCATGATTCCGGGCTTTGAAGATGGCCTGGTGGGTGTGTCTGCCGGTGAAGAGAAAGTGCTGTCCCTGACTTTCCCTGAAGATTATCAGGCGAAAGATCTGGCAGGTCAGTCTGTTGAGTTTGCCTGCAAGGTCCACAAGGTGGCTGCACCCACACTGCCTGAACTGAATGACGAGTTTTTTGCTCGCTTTGGCGTAAGTGAAGGTGGTCTGGAAGGTTTCCGTACGGAAGTGTCCAGAAATATGGAGCGTGAACTACGTCAGGCGGTTAAAAACAAAGTCAAGAATCAGGTAATGGATGGCCTGTTGAAGATTCATGAAGTGGAAGTGCCTTCTGCCCTGACTTCTCAGGAAATCGACCGTATGCGCGAACAGGCGGTACAGCAGTTCGGCGGCATGAAAGGTGGTTTTGATTCAAAGCAGCTGCCAGCAGAGCTGTTTGAAGCCGATGCCAAAAAGCGTGTTGCCCTGGGTCTGTTGATTGGTGAAGTGGTTAAGCAGCGTGAAGTCAAGGTTGATGATGAGCGTGTGCGTGCCATGATTGAAGAGATGGCTTCCGCTTACCAGGAGCCTCAGCAGGTTATCGACTGGTACTACAGCAATGATGAGCAGTTGTCTCAGATCAAGTATGTTGTTCTGGAAGAGCAGGTAGTAGATACTATTCTGGAAGCAGCCCAGGTTTCAGAACTGACATGCAGCTATCAGGACGCTATCAAGCCTGCTGAGCGTGTCGCTGAAACTGAAGAGGCAGAGCAGGAAGAGTCTGCCTGATACCGCTTGTAGAAGAGCATTTTATGAAGAGCGAGGGGAGTTGCTGGCTGATTGGCCGGTTCCCCTGACAAGCAGCTAAGGTTTTACCGGCTCTGGTCGTTTTAATCTGGTATGCAAGCGACTAATCTTTCAGTTTATATGACTGACAGGTCAGTCGCTTTTCTTCGACTTGGCAAGGAGTTAAGACAGGATATGTCCAATCTGATAGACCCGCACGCCGTTGCGATCACCAACTCAGGACTGGTACCTATTGTTGTTGAACAATCAGCCAGAGGTGAGCGCTCTTACGATATCTATTCCCGCCTCCTAAAAGAGCGAGTGATCTTCCTGGTGGGCCAGGTTGAAGATCACATGGCAAATCTGGTGGTTGCTCAGCTGCTGTTCCTTGAATCGGAAAATCCGGACAAGGATATTCACCTGTACATCAACTCACCGGGTGGATCGGTAACTGCAGGGATGTCTATTTATGACACCATGCAGTTTATCAAGCCGGATGTTTCCACCATGTGCATTGGTCAGGCTGCGAGCATGGGTGCTTTGCTGCTGGCTGGTGGTGCTGCTGGAAAACGTTATTGTCTGCCACACTCCAGGGTAATGATTCACCAGCCGTTGGGTGGATTCCAGGGCCAGGCGTCAGATATCGAAATTCATGCCCGTGAGATTCTGAGTATTCGCAGTAAGCTGAACCATGTTCTGGCTCACCATACCGGCCAGCCTCTTGAAGTCATTGAGCGTGATACTGACCGTGATAACTTTATGAATGGCGATGAGGCGGTTGAGTATGGCCTGATCGACCAGGTTATGAATCGTCGTGGTGAAGGCGGCAATAAAGACAAAAAATAAGCTGGGCGGTTGAGCTGATGGCTCTTTTGTGATCTCCGGCGATATGCTCCGCAATCAATGAAAATAGCCCCTGTGCAGTGTGCTATTTTCATTATTTATAGCGCATGCAGGTTGATTTTTATCCAAAGTCGTTGAACACTAACTCATTGGATGGGTTCTCTTGATATGGAGGACTCTATCAGAATAGCTTTCCAGAAACATGCATGGTCCCGGATGGTCAGGACATGAATTCTGGTATCAAGCGGATCAAGCACTTGAAAACATGCCTCGATGCCTGCATCTTATCAGGCATGTAATCGTGAATCATGAAATGGGCTTTGATTAGTTTGACTGTCAGGTCTATTTTCATTGTCTATTTTCACTGGAGAGTGCAGGGCAGGCATTGTCCGTATAACAGGGTAATCGAATGACCGACGAAACAAGCGGCAAGGGTGAAGACAGCAAGTTGTTGTACTGCTCTTTCTGCGGAAAGAGTCAGCATGAAGTGCGCAAGCTGATTGCCGGCCCTTCCGTATTTATATGCGATGAATGTGTTGATCTATGCAACGACATCATCCGTGAAGAAATTCAGGACAGCAGTGGCGAAGAGTCTTCAGATAAGCTGCCAATCCCTCGCGAGATCAAGGAAACTCTCGACGAGTATGTAATTGGCCAGCCCCGGGCCAAGAAAGTCTTATCTGTAGCGGTATACAACCACTATAAGCGTCTGCGCTTTGGCGATGCCAAGGGCGACAAAAAGAAAGATGAAGTCGAGCTGGGTAAAAGCAATATTCTGCTGATTGGTCCCACCGGAAGTGGTAAGACGCTGCTTGCTGAAACGCTGGCGCGTATGCTCAACGTACCATTCACCATTGCTGACGCCACGACCCTGACGGAAGCAGGTTATGTTGGTGAAGACGTTGAAAATATCATTCAGAAACTGCTGCAGAAGTGCGATTACGATGTAGAAAAAGCTCAGATGGGCATCGTCTACATTGATGAAATTGACAAGATCTCCCGCAAGTCTGATAACCCGTCCATCACCCGCGACGTTTCCGGTGAGGGTGTTCAGCAGGCTCTGCTCAAGCTGATTGAGGGTACGGTTGCATCGGTTCCGCCTCAGGGTGGGCGCAAGCATCCGCAGCAGGAGTTTCTGCAGGTTGATACTTCCAATATTCTCTTTATCTGTGGCGGTGCTTTTGCCGGTTTGGATAAAGTGATTCGTGGCCGTACTGACAAGTCTGGTATTGGCTTCTCTGCACAAGTCAGCAGCAAGGATGATAAAAAAGATCTGGGTGAAACCTTTAAAGAAGTTGAGCCGGAAGATCTGGTGAAATTCGGCCTTATCCCTGAGTTTGTTGGTCGTCTGCCTGTGATTGCAACGCTTGAAGAGCTGGATGAAGAGGCGCTGGTGCGCATCCTCGTTGAGCCTAAGAATGCACTGACCAAGCAGTACAGCAAGCTCTTCGATATGGAAGAGGTGGAAGTGGATTTCCGTCAGGATGCTCTGCGTGCGGTTGCCAAAAAAGCCATGGAGCGCAAAACCGGTGCTCGAGGTTTGCGCTCGATACTGGAGGCGGTACTGCTTGACTCAATGTATGAAATTCCTTCCGATAAGAGCATTTCCAAGGTGGTGATTGATGCCTCGGTTATCAATGGTGACTCTGAGCCGCTGTTGATTTACGAAAATTCTGAAACACCGAAGGCAGCGCTTTCCGATAAGTGATTAGCTGTTATTTGCGATAAAATCCCTTCCTGGCACAAATGTCACTCGTTGTTAGACGAGTGGCATTATTCAAACTCTACCGCTTCTCTCTTTGGTAGATTAAGCAAGACCAGCCCAGGTGCATTAAATCCTTTTATTCAGAGTGCAGCATGATCGATTGGGATGTTCTTTGCATCTTTCAGATTGATCCTGAAGATATATTTGATGGTATGAAAGGGTAGAAAACCGGATTTTCTGATTTGAGCTTGCTTGTCAGGTAATCGGGTAAACTGATGGAATGGGCTTTCAGGTAGGGTTAGAAAGTTGAGGTAAAAAAGTGTCTGGTCGGAGCGAGAGGATTTGAACCTCCGACCCCCACAACCCCATTGTGGTGCGCTACCAGGCTGCGCTACGCTCCGACACAAGAAGGGTAAAAATTGTGTTTCTTTTGCTCCTTCAGGCGCTGGGTATATTACCCTAAAAAACACTATTTGCAAGCCCTCGCGCATTTCTTTTGCTTTTTTCTCTATCGAAAATACTATGATGCTGAATAGGCTTTTTTTCTTCCTTCAGAGCCTTTACTGTCTATCCGTATGTATTGCATAAAGTGGTTTTAACTTTTTCTGCTTTGGAGAGAATCAATGCGTTTGATGCGAAACTGGCTGCTGGGAAGCACTATCCTTTTTTTGACTACCCTGGCGAATGGTGCAGCGACAGAGTCAGCTGAAGCTGCAGAGAAGAAGATCGAAGCGTTTCAGGTGGTTCTGGAAACCAGCAAAGGAGATATTGTTTTAATGTTGGCACCCGAAGAGGCTCCCGTCACCGTCAACAACTTTATCGAGTATGTTGAAAGTGGCTTCTACAACGGCCTGGTATTCCACCGGGTGATTAATAACTTCATGATTCAGGGGGGAGGCTTTGCCGCGGATATGAGCCAGCGGGCCACCCGTGCTCCGATCAAAAATGAGTCGCTGCTGAATCAGCGTCTGGAAAACAGTCGTGGCTCTATCGCCATGGCCAGAACCCAGATCGCTGATAGTGCAACCTCACAGTTTTTCATCAATCTCAAAGACAATGAATTTCTCAATGGTAAACCTTATAAGCCGGGTTATGCCGTTTTTGGCCATGTCATCAAAGGCATGGATGTGGTAGACAGTATTGCCAGAGTAAAGACGGGTTATCGAGGCCCACACGGTGATGTACCCGTTGACTCCGTTATTATCAACAAAGCATATGTCGTGAAAGAGGGTGGCAGGTCGGTGAAAGCCGAGCCTGGGGCTTCCTGATATCCATGAGTAAACAGGCCATTTCTAGCGCTTCTGAACTTGTTCGAGCGCTAAAATCAGTCGGCAGGCTGTCTGGTCATCGGCGTCTACTGGTATGTGCAGGCAATGCAGACTGGTGTAAGGCTCAAGTGGTGGAAATGGTACCAGCCCTGACAGGGGAGTCTGTTCTTCTGATTGGAGCAGATTTGCCTGAGCTTGCAGTCTCAAATTCAGAAGTTATTGCGGCAAAACAGTGTCTGTCCCGGTTAGGCAGGGAGCATCAGAACATTATCTTTAATGCCCATGCAGGCTTTGATGTCGATGCGTTTGGTGCCATTAGTGGAACGTTAAGTGCCGGTGGCATTATGGTACTGTTAATACCGCCATTGGACCAATGGCAATATTTCCACGACCCTGAACATCGCCGGATGCAGGTTTATCCTCAACAATTTGAGGATATCTCCGGACGATATTTGCAGCGCTTGTCGCAAATTATTCAAGCCTCCAATCAGCTATCTCTCTTGACTCAGGGTGGGGTATTACGGATTCAGGAGGCTAAAAATAAGCCTGATAAAAAAACACCGGGTGACAAGGACGAGACGGTCACCGCCCCCTGTAAAACCCGTTCACAAATGCGGGCGGTCCGGGGAATACACAAGGTGTTTCGTGGGCATCGCCGTCGCCCGTTGGTTCTGACGGCCGATCGGGGCAGAGGTAAAAGTGCATCTCTGGGCATCGCAGCAGCACAGTTGTTGCTGGAAGGTGTTGAGCAGATAATCATAACTGCTCCGTCAAGAAATGCCGCAGAGGTGTTCTTTCACCATGCCGGGAAAGTGCTGGGTGAGGATCGTGCTGCTCTTTCAGGCAGACTTCAGTTTATCCCTCCGGACGATCTGGTTCAGGCACTGCCCGCAACCCAGTTACTACTGGTTGATGAGGCCGCTGCCATTCCCACACCCTTGCTGGAAAAAATGCTGACTCACTATAGCCGGATTGTCTATGCTACAACCATTCATGGTTACGAAGGAACCGGTCGGGGTTTTGCCATACGCTTCAGGAAGGTTCTGGATAGCAAAACACCTCAGTGGCACGAGCTGAGAATGGCGGAGCCGATTCGCTGGCAGCCGGAAGACCCCCTGGAAGACTTTGTCTTCAGGGCGCTGCTGCTCAATGCAGTGCCCGCTGCCATTGATAAGCCGGACAGTATCCGTTCGCAGCAGTGCACTTTCAGGCGGATATCATCTGAAGAATTACTGTTCAATGAAGACTTGTTAACTCAGCTATTTGGTTTGCTGGTTCTCGCTCATTATCAGACACGGCCATTTGACCTTCGGCATCTGCTGGATGGTGGGAACATGGAGGTCTACGGTCTTTTTGATCGACAGCAATGGTTGATCGCCGTGCTTCTGGCAGCCAGAGAAGGAGGTATTGACCCGATTCTGGCTGATGATATCTGGCTGGGCAGGCGCAGGGTTCGCGGACATTTGCTGCCGCAGTCACTGAGTAATCATCTGGGCTTACCGGAAGCTATCTTCCTGAAAGGACTCCGGGTCATCAGAATAGCGGTTCACCCTGATTGCCAGAGAACAGGGCTGGGCAAAATGCTGCTTAATAAACTCCAGCAGGATGCCGCAAAAAAGCCTATTGATTACCTGGGCACACTGTTTGGTGCCACTGATGACCTTCTGAAGTTCTGGGGGGACTCTTGCTATGTACCTGTGCGGGTTGGTTTGTCCAGGGATGCCGCCAGTGGTACCCATTCTGCCATGATGCTCAAGCCATTATCGCACACTGCAAAACACTTGGTTGATCAGGCCCATAAGAAATGCCTGGCTCAGCTGCGGTGGTTATTGATGGATGAACTCAAAGGGCTTGATTTTGAGGTGGTTGCCACCATCTTTGCCATGATGGCACCGATAATCAGGGGCAGTGATGATTATGCTTTGTCCGGCGATAATCAGCGTGAGCTGGTTTCCTTTACAGAGGGGCAGAGGCAATATGAGAATTGCATTGATGTCATCAAAAGAGTGACCTTTCAAATACTTGGGACGGGTGATATAGATGCTGTGGATGCAAGGCTGCTGGTCACTCGAGTGATCCAGAATCACCCCTGGCATCAGGTGGTTGCAGCCTGCAGTTTTTCCGGAGAAAAGCAGGCCCGGCAACGTTTGAGAGAGGTGATTTCTGTGAACAGCAGGCAGCATTTATAGTGCCTGCTTCAATACTTATCTGCACCAACTGGGTGCTTTCCCATGAACCTGATGGAGCATAAATAATGGATCGGTTTACTGTGTTTGGTCGTCCTGGCTGTGGATTCTGTGTACGTGCCAAGCAGCTGCTGGAGATGAAAGGTTTGCCTTTCAAATACGTTGATATCTACGAAGAGGGGATCAGTAAGGCTGACCTGTCCAAGACCGTCGGCAAGGAAGTGGAAACGGTTCCCCAGATTTTTCATGGTCAGCAGTACGTTGGCGGTTATACGGACCTGGAAGCTTATCTCAGGGAAAAAGACGGCTAGGCATAACGGTAAATTCTTGAATGGGGATTGTCGTTAATTTTAACCAGGCGGGCATCACTGCGCTGCAGTCTTTCCTGTCTGGCAGACGGGTCATAGGGGCGAATCCGGTTAAACTCCGGTAACGGCTCTCCCGGCTGCAGCTGAATGAACAGGGGGAGTGGCGAGTTAATCTGTGCCGGATACTGTTTTTTCAATGCCGGGTCCGCCTGCCTGAGCGCCTGAATATCCTTTGGCCAGGTAATATTGGCCCTCAGGTGGGGAGCCAGTATACGCTTGATCACCACCACTTCTTTGGCGGGCATTTTCTCCAGCAGGCCAATGTCTTCATTAACGGCGACGGAGGCTATGTATTTCTTCCTGAAATGGTCAATCGCTTCTTCGGCGGTCAGCCTGACCGTGCCACTGTGACTTGCAGCCCAACTGAAGCCAACCCGTCTGGGGGGCTCTGGAAAGAGCTTGAGTTGCCGGTAACATTGCACAAAGTGCAGGTGTTTGACCTGCAGCCCTCCCAGTAAACCATCCCGCAAATCATCGGATGCCTGTTCAATGGCCTCGATGCTGTCGCCAAACAGCTTGCGAAAGTTGGCCATCGCCGTTTTAAACTGATCACGACAGAGGTTCAGTTCTTCGCCCAGTTGTAAGGTCTGCTCAGAAACGCCGACCAATCCGGTTAAGCGGGCGGTCTCCTGCTTGTTCTGCTCTTCGATATAGGTCAGTCGGGTGGCAATACCTGCTGCCAGGGCACGGTGGTTTGTGGATTCGGATTCCGTCTCCATGATCCAGATGGGTAAGCCATGGTCCGATTCAATGGCTTCCCGGAATAAGCGATTCAGTTCAACCAGTTGAATAAGCGCATCCCTTACGGCGATTCGTGCTGCGGTTTCTTTACTCATAACGTGCCCATAAAATACTGACGGGATTTCAGGGAGAAAGGCGGTCGACTTGCCAGTCACAGCCCTTCTCTGCGGACAACCGGGTGTATTGGAAGCGATCGTGCAGGCGGTTCGGGCGACCTTGCCAGAATTCAATGCTCTCCGGCACGACGCGATAGCCACCCCAGAAATCGGGCAGAGGCACTTTTCCTTCCCTGAATTTGCGTTTCATCTCTTCCAGTTTCAACTCCAGAACCTTGCGTCCGGTAATGACTGAGCTTTGCTGTGATACCCAGGCACCGAGCTGACTGCCATGAGGGCGGCTGGTAAAGTAACGCAGTGATTCGGCCGTGGAAATTTTTTCTGCCTTGCCCTGGATGACCACCTGTCGTTCAAGGGCCACCCAGGGAAACATAATGGCAACGTGGGGATTGCTGGTAATATCCCTGGCTTTATTACTGCTGTAGTTGGTGAAAAAGACAAAACCCGATTGGTCGAAATACTTGAGGAGTACCGTTCTCAGGGATGGCATACCTGATGCCGAAACGGTGGCAAGGCTCATGGCATTGGGTTCGGCCAGCTGAGCGTGCTGAGCCTGCTTGAACCAGAGCTCAAACTGGTCAAAGGGGCTGGTTTTCAGGTTGTCCCGACTGAGCCCTGCCTGAGTGTACTCTTCTCTTAAATGGCTGATATCCATGGCGGCACTTTACTGTTAAATGATTTTTTATTTTAACCGCGTCACAGTATTCTTTACAGTGTTCAGCGTCTGTAGAAATGTGGAAGGTATTTCAGGACAATTCCTTAGAGGCTGTCCGGCTGTTCCCCGGGGTTTATATTGAAATGCCGGTCACTGGCTTTTATGAATTCAAGTAACTGTTGCTCAAATCCGTCACCATAGTTGCTAATCATCAGTGAATTCAGTGGATAGCCACACACGGTGGATGATATTCGGGTGTTTTCTGAAAAACAAAAGCACTTTTTACCCAGTGTCAGAGCGGTTGCCAGTTCGAAGCCCGCACCTGTGGACGGGTAAGTCAAATCCCAGAGGCAGAACCGGGCATTTCTCAAACTGTCCAGTCCCCAGTAGTAGCAGGCCAGCTCTTTATGCAGCTCATTGGGATCAGATGAACGAAAAGGGTATAGCTTATTGACCTGTTCTTCGGTACTCAGCTTGAGAAACTTTTCAGGGATATTGGTTATGGATGCTGCTGATCGACTGTGCAGCTTGTCATCCAGAACTACATCTGCATGGCATTGATAACCATAGTTTCTGAGCAACTCGCAGATATGTATCGCACGGTCAATAATTTCCCGGGCCTGAGTTTTTGACCGACTGGTTACACTGGCACCGTAAAAGACGACACAATCCTTCATTGTGGTTTCTCTGGCATAGGATGATCGAACAACTATAGCAGCTGACAGTTGACAGCCAGGTAGAATAACGATGCCGTTGATCCTGGCACCGTTAAAAGGAGAGGATATGGTCGTTTACTGGTCCCAGTAGCTGTCTTCCAGGCTCATCTCCCGTTCCGGCAATGCCCTGGACAGACGGGGAGAGCTTTGTGCCAGCACTTCAAAACTGACCCGGTTGGCGTACTTGCAAACCTGGGCAAAGGATGAGTAAGTAACCCAGGGCTTATTGTGCTTGCTTGAGGTGGGTAATACCTGACGGTGATAGTAGTTTGCAGCCATATCGTGAATAAGTGCTGCCAATGCACCGTCGCCTGCACCGTTCGTGTTTTTTATGTTTTTGGGGCCACCAAGATAGGGGCTGATGTGTGAGTATACTTTCAGTGGTTCTTCACAGTGAGCGCGAAGCAGAGGGCGGCTGAATTCATACCTGTTGAAATCACTGATCGCTCCGGAACGGATAGGATTGTCAGTTTCCCTGGCCAACGCTGTTTCAGTATAACCACTTAAATAAAGACCTTCAGCGCCAGCCGTCAGTAACACCATATCAACCCATTGCAGCATATGCTCAGATGCTGACAGGGGGTCCGGTTCTCCTGTCAATGCCTCGGCTTCTTCTTCGTTCATGGCGGCAATGGTGACATATTCGTTAAGAAACTCGATCAGTGGTTGCTTGATGGCATTGACCAGTCCACGGGTGCCCAATGTCAAAATGACCGGTACTTCATGTTTTTTTGCCAGCTGTGCTGCTTTTACCATGGCGTGATAAATTGGCAGGGAAGGATTCGCCAGCGTGTAAGCGCTTAGCGCCAGGCCTGAGGATTCGGCGATGATTGTTTCATCGATAAACTCGGGACTGAGCTGATTCATAAAACCGGGGCTGATACCGAAGGTACGCTCACCATCTTCCGTAATCAGCGCAAAGCATCGGCCAATAGGGCCGTCAACCGGCTGAAGCCAGGTAAGATCGACTTTACTGCTGGTATTGCAGAGGTAGCGATACGCGTAGTCACCCACCTGGATGTTCTTGCTCATAACGCCAAATTGAACGGAACGATCATCTGCCAGCACCGAATAATTATGAAGCGTGTTACCGATGGTGCCACCGGCAAACTGGTCTTCAATAAGCTGCTGCTCGTTAAGAAAACAGTACAGACGATTGGCCTGGTCGTTATCTATCCATTGAGAGGCACCTTTATCGAGGCCAAAATCCCGTAGTACTGAGTCATCGACTCGGGCAGTAATATCCACCAGGTTCTGGTCAATACCACAGATATAGGTGTTGGCCTGGCCAAACACTGAGCTTTCCATATCGAAGCGATTGTGGGTATTGACCGGGAAGTAATGCTTGATCTTTCGTCGGCCGGGGAATTTCATGAAAGCAAAGAAAATGAAGTATCAGGAAGGGATGCTGATTATTCATGAAAAAACAATGAAAAACCAGTGCAATCCTGCAAAGTCTTCCTTGATAAAACCGGGTAAAGCACTTTGGGAAAGCCAAAGTAACCGGGTGAATTTATTGCCCTGTTTATGGAAATCTTGAGGTAAGTTCCACATGTTTCAAGTATCCATGATCGTAAAGCAAGTTAAAATTGTTACTCATATCCGTTTTTTTATGAGATCAATTAATAGTGTCACAGGTATCATCTGTTGTTCATGATCGACGATTCTTAAAGCCACTGCATTGAAAACGGTGCATTGCTGTTGTAGTCCAAACGAAGATGCGCCATGCTGACATTCAGTGCATTGATTTAGTAATGTAAGAAAATGCGGATAGTTGGTGATTTGTCGGCAAGCCGAATAAAACAGGATAGATCAAAAGATTGTATGATGTTCCGGACAGTGAAAGCTGATATGTTAAAAAAACTGGTGTCAATGGTTGCTGGAGTATTAACCATGGTTTCAATAGCAGGTTGTTCAATGACGACGGAGAGAGAAGCCCTTGTGACCCCGGGAGACGTAATAAAAAGCCCTGCTGATGACCGGCATTATCGCTATATCACTTTGGATAATGGTCTCAAGGTACTACTGATCTCGGACCCGGATACCGACAAGTCGGCAGCTGCGGTGGATGTGAATGTTGGTAGTTACCAGGATCCCGACGACCGTCTTGGCCTTGCCCACTTTCTCGAACACATGCTGTTTATGGGGACGGAAAAGTACCCGGACGTAGACAGTTATTCTGAATTTATCCGTGCCAATGGTGGCAGCAGTAATGCCTATACGACGGATGTACGAACCAATTACTACTTTGATATTAACAGCGACCAGCTGCAGCCAGCGCTGGATCGCCTTGCCCAGTTTTTTATCGCGCCCAGGCTGGACCCGAACTACGTAGAGCGGGAAAAAAATGCGGTCGATTCAGAGTATCGCCTGCACGCCAGAGAGGATGGCTGGCGTCTCTTTATGGCGCTCAATGCAACGTCGAACCCGGAGCACCCGAAGAGCCGGTTTAATATCGGCAGCCTTGACACGCTGCATGATCGTGACGGGCAGCTCTGGCAGTCGTTAAAGGATTTTCATGACAGGTACTATGTTGCTGCCAATATGGGCGTGGTTGTCTATGGCAAAGAGCCACTGGACAGGCTTGAACAGTGGGTCAATTCCTCTTTTTCGATGGTTCCTCCGGGCGCAAAACCCGATTTGATTATTGGTAAACAGCCGTATACCCGGAATGAATTGCAGGCCCGTATCAATATTGTGCCATTAAAAGATACCCGGGTTCTGTCACTGGGTTTTCCCATGCCCAGTGCACAGCCTTTTTACCATATCAAGCCACTGGGCTATCTTGCCCGAATCATTGGCTACGAAGGCAAAGGCAGTTTGCACAGTTTGTTGAAAGAGCGAGGCCTGATTGATTCACTGGCAGCCTACAACAGTGACCTGCCCAATGAGTACAGTGAGTTTACCGTTCGCATGGAACTGACGCCTGAAGGGTTAGCCCGGGTGGATGAGATCACGGCAATGGTATTTGACTATCTTGATCTGATTCGCAGGGAAGGCCTTGAGCCATGGCTCTATGAGGAGAGCAAACAAATTGCAGAGCTGGCCTTTCGCTATCAGGAAGACCGTAACCCGCAGCAGACTGCCTCAGGGCTGGCGGCCAGAATGCACTATCTGCCACCGGAGCATTTGCTGGAAGCAAATTACCTCTATGACTCCTACGACCCTGAGCTGATCTCAGGTTATCTGGCCAGAATGACCCCGGAAAATCTACGTCAGGTGGTCATTGCCCAGAACCTGCCTACGGATAAGGTCGAGCCGTATTTTGAGACGCAATACAGCATTCAGCCCCTTGCCGATGAGCTGGTCACACGGCTGAAGACGCCCATTGCCCGACAGTCATTGACTATTCCTGACCCTAACCCGTTTATCGCCAGTAACCTTGAACTGCATGACAGCGGCCAGGTCACTGAGCCATCGGTTATTCTTGAACAGCCGGGATTACGGGTATGGAGCCTGACCGATACCAGCTTCAATATGCCCCGTGGCAATGTACGGGTGATGATCTCTACACCGGCTGCTTCAGCGACACCTGACGATAATGTCTTGATCCAGATATACAAGTCCCTGCTGTCAAGAAGTCTCAATGAATATGGCTATCCGGCCAGGGAGGCGGGCCTCAATTACAGTATCACTGCCGGACGACGCGGGCTGTTAATCAGCCTTGCCGGATATCAGGACAAACAGGCCGTACTGCTGGAAGACATTCTCAAGGCAGTCACAACCTTTAAGCCTGAGAAGAGCACGTTTGAACAGGAACAGGCAGTACTGGTCAGAGGGCTGAAAAACAAGAAGTTCCATGCCCCTTACCGATTGGGAATGGATGCGCTTAGCCAGGCAACCTATCCATCCTATCCTGAGGATGATGTTCTGTTGAATGCTGCTGAAAAGGTCACTTATGAGCAATTGATCAAGTATGCCCATGACTTCTACCAGCAGATTCATATAGAAATGCTGGTGTATGGCAACCACAGTCAGCAGGAAGCACTAACACTGTCGTCAATGGTGGAGTCGGCATTACTGAATGACCATAACCGTCGGGACCGTTTTGATCTGCCCTTCCACCTTCTGGGCGGCACCAACCGTGTTCTGAATATGGCTATTGAGCATGATGACTCGATGTTGATCAGTTATTACCAGATTCCCGAGACGGATAACCGGGAACGGGCTCAATACGCATTGCTTGGTCGCCTGCTGGCAAATCCGTTTTTTAATAGCCTGCGGACGGAGCAGCAGCTGGGGTATGTGGTGTTTGCCGGACCTCGTCCCTTTGAGAAACACCCCGGTGTTATTTTTGTGGTGCAATCGCCCAAGCTGGACCCTATTGGCCTGGAAGGTCGTGTAGATCAGTTTTTGAACGATCAGAAAGCGGTGGTGGCAGGACTGACAGACCAGGAGCTGGAACAGTATCGCCAGGGGTTGATCGGTGACCTGCTGAAGAAAGATGACAATATGGATGAACGTAATGGTCGTTTCTGGCAGGGAATTGCCAGTGGCGAGCTGGATTTTGACAATCGAGTGAAGATTGCGGATGAAATTCGCAAACTCAAGCCCTCGGATATGCAGTCTGCCCTGGCAAGGCTGGTGGAAAACAGGGGTAAGCTTGTTATTCGCTCGTTTGGTGAGCCCCATAAAAAGGCATACCGGAAAGAGACTGACAGAATCGAATGCAACACCATTGATTGTCTAAAGGATCTACCGTTCAGTAAATAGTGCTTGTCCGAAAACCCATCAGCCCTTGAAAACAGCAGTCTATGACCTAACTTAATCATTGAAGATTTCCACTGACAGGCTGTTGTCTCACTCATGCGCCAAACCATCAAACCACAAATGCAGTTAGGCGAGGTCGATATCTCTGCCATCACCTTCAACCCCAAATCCAGGGACGACATACCCCGCCTCTTGCGGGCTTTTCAGCATATCTGGGTCACCCCGGAGCTGAGAGAGCAGG